>JAKAUH010001040.1 GCA_021818605.1 Planctomycetota bacterium | reverse complement strand
TCGCCAGGCGATCGCGATGTGGGACGAGCTGATCGCCGCGAGCCCGGACGACCCGTCGTACCGCGAGGAGCTGGCCGACGCGCTCAACGGTGAGGGGGTTCTCCTGACCCGTCTGAAGGGCCGCCGCAGCGACGCGCTCGAGGCCTGCCGCCGTGCCCGCGCGCTGATCGAGCCGCTCGGCACGCCGGCCGACGCCCCCGCCCGGCTCCGCCATCTGCTCGGCCTGATCCTCCTGAACACCGCGCAGGTCGAGTACGAACTCGGACAGCCGGTCGAGGCGGTCGGGACGTATCGCCGCGTGCTGGAGATCGAGGGGCGGCTGGCCGACAAGGATCCCAGCCTGGTCGCTCCCAGGCTGGTGATGGCCAGATCGCACGCCGCGATGGGACTGATCTTCAGCCAGCAGCCGCGCGGGATCAAACCAGCGATGGCGTCGTACGAGAAGGCGATCGAGATCCTCGACGCCGTCACCCGCGAACATCCGGGCCTCGCCGAGGAGGCTTATTCAATGGCGCTTGACCTGAACGACCTGGCGTTGCTCCAGGCCATGGCCGGCAAGCTCGATTCGGCGCTGGCGAGCGACCGGCGGTCGATCGCGATTCTCGAGCGGCTCGACCGGCAATATCCGGGCGTGCTCAATTACCAGGGCGGGCTGGCCGCCGGCTACAACATGATCAGCGATCTCCACCGCCGCCGGCAGGAGCCCACCGATTCATTGGCCTTCGCCGAGAAGGCCCGGCCGTTGCTCGAGCGACTGGTCGCCGAGCACCCCGAGGACACCATCTCCCGCATCGACCTGTCCAAGACGTACAACAACATCGGCCGCATCCAGCAGCAAACAGGCTGGCCGGTCGAGGCGCTGCATTCCTTCCAGCGCGCCGTCGACCTGCTCGAGAGCCTGCCCAACCTCCAGCCCCACAACCGCTACAACCTCGCCTGCAACCTGTCGCTGTGCATTCCGCTGTTCGGCGCCAAGCCCGGGACCCAGGGCGAGACCGACGAGGCCGAGCTGAGCCCGTCCGACCGGACCCGCCGCCGGCTCTATGGCGACCGCGCGGTCACGGTCCTCCGCCGCGCCGTCAAGGAGGGGTTCCACAACACCGATGCGCTCCAGTCCGACCCCGACCTCCAGGTCATCCGCGATCGAGAGGACTTCCAGGCGATCATCAAGGGGCTTGAAAATCATCATTAGACATCGATCATTCCGGCGGCTGACGTCGCCGGATCGCCTGGGTTCTCGCCCCCATGCCCTATGAGACGATCAGTCTTCCGAGCGGCTGGGTGGGGACGATCTCGAGGCCGGGGCGGGTGGCCAGGGCTCGCGAGAACGCCGTGACCACGACGCGGTATGAGCCGACGGGCAAGGGCCGGCGGGTGGTCATCGACCAGTTGCCGGCGGCGTCGGCATGGGTGACGCCGGCCAGGCCGATCTGCGACGGCCGGTTGGCGGGCCCGGCGATGAGCCGGACCGTCGAGCCGGGCGCGGCGGTCCCGGAGATCTCGGGCTGGCCGGTTGAGACGACCTGGGTCGGCAGGCCGACCCAGCCGCGCTGGGCCATCACGGTCGTGGCGACGGTCTGCGCGCCGTCGATCTGCCCGTTGAGCTGGAGCTGCTGCACCAGCGGCGCCTGGTTTCCGAGCGTGGGGGCGATGAAGTTGCGAAACCAGTCGGGGATGCCGTGGTTCCCCGAGTGCATGACCCCCATCGCCGTCAGGTTGTAATAGTGCACGGTCGGGCCCATGCTCGGGACGGGCACCTGGCCCCAGAGGTTGTAGATCCCGCTCGCGGTGGACTGGGTGTGCTCGAAGAAGACGTTGGCCTGGTCGACGATCGAGGGGAAATAGGGCGGCGGGTCCTGGGCCTTGCCCTGATAGTTCGTCACGAGCATCTGGGCGAGCCCGGCGAGCGGTCCGGCGAAGCTCATCTGCTGGCCCGAGGCGATATTGTTGTTCGCCGCGTGGGGGTCGAGCAGCGTGTCCTCGATGTAGCCGGCCTGGAGCTGCGGTGGCATCGCGCGCTGGAGGGTCGCCAGGGCATAGGTGTTGACGACCGTGCCCTCGCTGTGGCCGATCATCTCGAGGTCGACCACCGAGCCCGCCGGGAACCGGTTGGCCGTGCCGGCGATGATCCGCGCCAGGCGGGGCGACTGCTGGATCGCCGCGCCGGGGGTGCTGCTCTGGAGAGCCCAGTTGTAGGGGATCACCGAGTCAAAACCCTCGTGCTTCATCATGTAGGCGACCTGGAGCTCCCAGGCGGGGCCGTGCTTCCAGCTTGGGTCCT
Source organism: Planctomycetota bacterium (assembly GCA_021818605.1). Classification (GTDB taxonomy): domain Bacteria; phylum Planctomycetota; class Planctomycetia; order Isosphaerales; family Isosphaeraceae; genus JAKAUH01. The sequence goes on along the minus strand of JAKAUH010001040.1, from coordinate 2,471 downwards.
GGATGCCGCCGTGGGTCACGACGCCGATCGTGTAAACCCGGAACGACGCGGCCTGCTGCGGGTCGGATGTCGCTGTGGGTGAACCGGGATCGGCGACGACCGTGACATAAGGTTTCTCGGGGAACGGCGGCAGCCCCTGCGGCAGCGCGATCGTGAGCGTGTGAGTGCCGAGCGCCGTGGCCGGCTGCCCGGCCTGGTCGAGCGTCGAGGCCTGGCCGGAGGACGTTCCGGGAGGGACCAGGGTCACCGCGTCGACCGTCGCGTCGCCGGAGCTGAACTGGCCATTGCTCGAGCGGTACACGCCGAACTGCAGCGGCGCCGCGGCCGTAACCGGCTGGTTGACCCGGTATTCGATGGTGACGCTCTTCGAGTCGGTCGTGGTCGCCGAGATCATCTGCACGGCCGGTGGCGCGACCGTGGACGCCAGCGAGCTGGGGACGCATCGGGACTCGAGAGCCTCGATCGGCCGCGACGAGGCGTGCCGGGTGGTTCGGGCGGCGCGCCGGCCATGGGAGCGGGCGGCCAGGACGCGCGCAAACGAGATCGACCTCATGTCGAGCCTCCGCCGGCGTGGAGATCGGGCCGCACCGAAAGAAAAGAAATGGTTCCGGGTCGGACGGATACCCCGGGGCCTGGCATCCATGCCGCGCCCCGGGGTCCGCGGGGCGCACGGGCCGCCCCGTTGTCTTCCTAATCAAGAGGCGGAGAGGAGAAGCCCGGCGGCTGGCGCGGTCATCACGCGGATCGGGCACAGGTCATGCCGGGCTGGTCGAGCGAGCGAGGAGTATACGCGGCGACTGGGAAAACGCAAGGCCGGGTCTTCGATCGGATCGGCGCTTTCGGGTCACCCCGAGGATCCTCGATCGCGGCGCGGGGGCTGAATCGGCCTGTCGCGAGGCGACGGGCGCCGGGGCATGGCGTTCGCTGGAAATCCGGGCGGCTCGGGACGAGGCCCTTGTGAGAGTCCTCGGGATGTTGTACGGATCAGGGGCCGGGTGTGACCGGCGCCACAAGAGACGGGGTGGTGCGGTGCTGTGCGGTATGGAGGGATGGACTCGACGGACGGCGAGGAACAGCGAGGAGGTCCGATCATGGCGCGAATGCCGCAGTTGGGGCGGGCCGTGTCTACGACCATTGGCCTGGCGATCCTGATCCTCGGGACCACCTATGGGGGGATGGAGCTCTGGCCCCGGGTGGAGGCTTACCGGACGATGCAGGAACTGGACCGGCGCTGGCACGACGCGAGCCTGCCGCCCAGCGCACGGAACCAGGCCGCGCAGTTGCTCGCGGAATACGGGCCGGATGCGGAGCCGTACCTGCTGGCGGCGGCGCACGACGGAGAGGGCCGGGTGCGTGAGGCGGCGTACGGCTACCTCGCGGGCCTGGTTCCGGTGCCGGAGGAGGCCGTCGCGATCTGCCTGGCAGCGGTGAAGGACGAGGAAACGCCGCGGAGCCGAGCAGTTGCGGCGCGGTCATTGGGGACGATCGCCTTCATGATCCGGCACACCCGGTCGGAGCGTCGGGGGGCGATCATCACGGCACTGACGACCGCCGGCCGAGATGACTCGCCAGTCGTGCGGCGTGCGGCGGTGCGGGCGATGGTCGAGGCGAGCGCAGTGAGCGTCGACCCGAGCCCGTGGCTGGAGGACTCCGACCCGCTGGTCCGGTACGCGGCGGCCGAGGCGATCTACTGGCTGGACCCGCAGAACCGCGGGCGGATGATCCCGACCCTGCGAGCGCTGATCGTCGCGGCCGATCCGGCACGCCCCGGCGACGTGTGGCGTCCGTTCGGGCTATTGCTCCGCGCCGATCGGCTTGCCGGCCAGCCTCTGGTCCCGACCTTCGTCGGCTGGCTGAGACATGAGGACCCCCGGGTCAGTCACCAGGCCATCGGCTGGCTGCAGTTGCTGGGCCCGCTGGCGCGCGACGCAGTCCCCGCGCTCGAGTCCCTGCTCGATGGTAAGAATCCCTCGCTGCGCGCCCACGCGGCCATGGCGATCATCGCGATCCACCCGGCCGGTTGCGACCGCGCCGCGGCCTGCCTGCTGACGCTGCTCCGCAACACGAACTTCCCGCCGCAGAGGCGGATCGAGGCCCTCATTCCGCTTGGTCGGGTCGTCACCGACGCGGCCGTCCCGCCAAAGGTCCGCGATGCGGCTCTCCAGATCATCCGCGCGGTGCCCGAGGAGCCCGGCATCCACCCCGAGTTCAGCCGTCGCGTTCGGATGTTCCTCGAGTATCAGGAGCGCATCCGGGCCAGCATGACCGCCACATCAGCCGTCCGGCCCGCCGAACTCCAGTAGCTTCGACGCCCGGCCGGCCCGCCGAGTCCGCATGTCGACCCACCCGTCGCGATCCGTCGGCAAGTCCGGCATCCGTCGCCGCCGGTCAGGCCACGACGCATCAGCGTCGGATCCTGTGGGTCCCGAACACTAGCCTGGATGCCCATGGAAGGGAAACCGGCTAACAGA
>JAKAUH010000754.1 GCA_021818605.1 Planctomycetota bacterium | reverse complement strand
CTAGGGCTACGGCCGGCCCGCATGAGTACGCAGCACGACTGCCTTGAGGTTGGGCTCTGAGAACAACGCTGGCTCGTGGAACAGGTGCGAGAGCAGCTTACGCACGAGCGTTCTGGCAACGAAAGCGCTCGGCGGTCATCGCTTTGCGAAGCACTTGATCAAAGGGGTCGTGCGAAGCACTTGATCAAAGGGGTCGCAGGAACGCGGCGGCGGCACGAACGGCCTCGACCGCCTTGTGACTGTGCCGACTCAGTTCGACGTGGACCCCGCGTTCGTAGTGCATGGACCGGAGCGCATCGAATATCGGTGCGAACTCGATCGTGCCTTCGCCGAACATGAGGTGTTCGTGCACGCCAGGCAGGATGTCCTCGATGTGGATGTTCCGCACCCGGGTTTCCCAGCCGCGCAGCAGGGTGGGGATCTCGCCCTCCTGCAGGCAATGCAGATGGCCGATGTCGATCGTGAGGTCGAACAATGGATGCCTCACCTGCTCGTCCAGCCGGGCGAACCGCGCCAGCGTGTCGACGAACATTCCTGGCTCCGGCTCGAAGGCCAGGGGCATATTCGTCCGTTCGGCATGGCGCAGTACCGACTGCAGGGCGTCGGCGAGCCGATCCATCCCTTCGTCTTCCCCGAGGGAGGCCGCGGATCGGCCCGACCAGAAGGAGACCGCCTCGGCGCCCAGGGCGTCGGCGAGGTCGATCGATCGTTTGAGGAAGTCCGCGCGGACCTCCCGGCGCAACGGGTCTTCATCCATGAGGGTCGGGTCGTGCTTCAACCGGGGATTCAGGAGGAACCGCGCCCCGGTCTCGACCACCCGGGTCAGGCCGTGGCGATCGAGTGCGGATCGCACCTGGCGGACCTGGCGAGCCAGCGTATCGGGGTCGTCGTACGGATCCAGAACCCCCGCGTCCAGCGTGATCGCGATGCTTTCGTAGCCCTCATCCGCCAGCAAGTCGATGGCGTCAAGAATCCGATGGTGCGCCAGTCCGTTGGTGTTGTAGCCGAGCCTCATAGAGGATGCTCCGGGGTCTGGAGGCCCTGACAAATGGGGACAGCCGCCTCGAAGACGCGGAGCCAGTCCTATTTTGTCAGGGCTTGTTACGTCGAGTACAGCCAACGACCAAGGGAGTAGGCTGGCAGCCAGAGGATTGCGACGGCCGCCGCGGGACCGATTCCGCGAACCGCGGCCACCAGGCCCACGTCGAGCCAGACGAGGCTGAGGATGCCCGTCTTCACGGCGAGCTGAATCGGCCGCGGAAGCGGCTCGATGACCGCCCGGGCACCGGCCCGATTCACGATGAAGGCGATGACGGCGATCACAACGAGTCCCGCGATGAGATGACCGATCGACTGAGGAGCCGGGTCTGGGAATCGGTTGCGACCGAGTGCCGCGCTGGCGAGTCCGAGCAGGGCGATGTTCTCGACAATGAGGCCGGCGATGAGCCCTCGGCGAGCACCCCCGCGGGCCTCATTGCGGCTGATGAGGGTGATCCCCATCACGAAGAGGCCGAAGGCCGCCGCCGCACACCAGGCAACCGGTCCGCCCACGCGAGCTGCATGGGCCAGGCCCATCAGCAGGTTGAGGCCGCGGCAGGCTCCCATCAACACGGGCCCGAGCGGCGTGTGCTTGAGCCTCGCATCGTAGCCGACGATGCAGAGGGCCAGCACGACGGCGACGGCCGCCGCGGCCGATCCGCCGCCCACCAGTGCCAGTCCCGCGCCCAGCGCCAGACCGATCCCGCCCAGCCACGCGGCCGACCGGACCGTGACCCGCCCTGACGGCAGCGGCCGCCCGGGACGCTCGACTCGGTCCACCTCGATGTCGAACAGGTCGTTGAGCGCCATGCCCGAGGCGTAGAGGACCATCGAGGCCCCCGCGATCGGGAGCCAGCCCGACATCTCGGCGAGTGAACCACCCGCCAGCAGCCAGCCGGCCAGGCTATCGGCCGCGGCCGTCAGAACGTTGGGCAGCCGGACAAGCTGCAGATAGGCCGTCAATCGCGCGTTCATGGAGCGGAGTCGTCAGCTCCTCGAGGTGGGGGCAATCAGGGGCCGCAGGACCTCGAGTGCTCTCCGGGCCGCGGCGTCCGGTTCGTCGAGGTAGGGATAAAGCTCCACCGTCAGCCAGCCGTCGTAGCCCGTCCGTCGGATCGCGTCGATCACCGCGGAGAAGTCGATCGCGCCGGCACCCGGCACCAGGTGATGATGCACTCGCGTCGAGGCGATGTCCTCCAGGTGATAGTGGCGCGTATGAGGAGCCATCCGGGCAATGGACCTCGGCAGGTCCTCGCTGACGCAGAAGGCGTGGCCGACGTCGAAGTTCAGGCCGATCGAAGGGGCATTTACCCGTTCCGCCACCTCCAGATACTGGTCGGTGGTTTCCAGCAGCAGCCCCGGCTCGGGCTCGATCAGGAGGAGGACACCGAGGTTGTGCGCGTGCTCGGCCAGAGGCTTCAACGCCTCGACGAACAGGTCGATCGCCGCTGAGCGCGACTGGCCCGCCGCGAGCGGCCCTCCCGGCTCGGTCGTGATGTGCGGAGCGCCGAGCTCGGCGCACAGGCTGAGGGCTCGCCGCGTGTGGTCGATCCGGACCCGCCGATAATGCTCGTCCGGCTCGATGAAGGAGGGATACCAGTAAGGCTGCCGGTAGTCGTTGACGGCGTTCATCATGAACGCGTTGATGTTCGAGAACTTCAGCCCCGCCTCGTTCATCGCGTCGAGGATCGCCCGCTTCTGGACGTCGAGCAGTCCCGCCGGCCAGGCGTGCGGCACGTCGGCGAGCAACTCGAGACCGTCGTAGCCGAGATCCGCGATCCGGTGCGCGGCCTCGCGGAACCCGTGACGCAGGTAGGCATTGGTACTAAAGGCGAGCTGCATGACGAACTGGCTTCTCCGAGGTTCCTCTCAGGACGGCCGACCTGGAACGATCAGTCGCGGGACGCTCGAGCGGACTTCCGGCGCGGGGCCGACCCGGTTGCCGCGGCTTCCCCGCCCTGTCCCACCTGGCTCTCGACGTGGTGCTTCAGGAGCTCGAATTGCCGGAAGAAGTCGTTCTCATCGACGCCCTCAGGGCCCTTGAAGAACGAGGCGAGGTGTTTCATCAGCCCGCGGCCGCCTCGCCGTTTTTCGGCGTCAACCAGCCGGGCCAGGTCGATCCCCAGCGGAGCCGCGAGCAGGCTGTCGCACCCCTGCCAGGTGAACTGGAGGGTCATCCTGGTTCCGAGGAACCCCTCGAAATGGATGTGGTCCCAGGCTGTCTTCCAGTCGCCCATGTCGGGCAGGTACTCGATCGTGACCAGGGTCGAGGGCTTGTAGCCGAGGATCTGCGAGACAACGCGGTCCTTGGTATCGACCTTCGAGAGCTTGTGCGCCGGATCGTCAAGGACCAGGCCGTCGCGGTTGCCGAAGATGTTGTGCCCGACCCAGCTCATCACCTTGAGGTTCCGCAGCGCGAACATCGGCGCCAGGACCGTCTTCATCAAGGTTTCGCCGGTCTTGCCGTCCTTGCCGGCGTAGAGGGAGCCCGTCGAATCGGCCAGCTCGTGCAGCGCCGGCGGCGAGGCGCCCAGGCTGGGAGTGAAGTTGATGTAAGAGTACCCTGATCGCAGTGCGGCGCAGGCATAGACCGAGCTCGCCGGCAGCAGGTGGGGTCCGCCCTCGGCCATCGCGGCGTTGAGCGTATCCCAGTGCTCGTGCACGGCGCCGAGCGTGAACGGCGGCTCAGTACTCGCGACGTTCAGCACGATCATGTGGTCGATCGACTCGCTCTCGGCGAACGCGGCCATGTCGGCGGCGACCCGATCGACGGCCTGCCGAGCGTTCTGCGACGGCTCGACCTCCGTCCACTGGCCCAGCCTCGCGATGGCCGGGCCGGCTCCGAAGGCTGTGCCTGGCCGGACTCGCCGGGTCGCCGCCTTCAGGTCGTCCGAGCAGGCTGCGATCCACTCGATCGGGAAGACACCCGAGTTGCGGCGGAACTCCTCGACCGATTCCTGGAACGAGGTTTCACGAATCTCGTGCCCGCCAACCACGAAGTCGGCCGGTTCGGGCAGCGGCAGTCCCCCGAACATCGGCAGGTCGGTGACCAGCCCTGTGCGGTCCGAGAGCCCCCGGGCCATGGCCGAGAGACCGAGCGTTATCGTCGTGCCGACCCCTCCGAACGCGCCAATTAACCAGAGGCCGACGCGGTGACGACTCATAGCGGGATGAACCTTCCGAGGTAGGATCGAACCGGCGGGATCAGGATCAAGGGATGCGTCGGACCGAGGTGGACGTTCCCCCAGGGCTACCGAATCGACGCGAGCCCGCGGGATCGCGACCGCGGTGTGATGGACTTCGCACGAGCCGCCCGATCTCAGGCGGATCGGCCGCCCGATTCTTCGCTGATCCTGAGGACGGACCACAACACCGGCCGTCCCGATCATGGCCGGGTGTTCGTGGGCATGACTTTTAGGATAGGGCCTGGTACGGCCCGCCGTCAATTGGCCATGACGGCGGGCCGCGGGACCCGAGCCCCTCTGAATCGATTAACCGCCGAGCTTGACGGTCACCGTCTTCAGCTCGGTGTAGTGCTCGAGTGCGGCCTCACCGTTCTCGCGTCCCTGGCCGGACATCTTGAACCCGCCGAACGGTGTGGTCGCGTCGACCACGTGGTAGCAGTTCACCCACACCGTGCCGGCCTTGACCTTCCGGGCATAAAGGTGGGCCTTGTCGATGTCCTTGGTCCACACCGCCGCGGCCAGACCGAGATC
>JAKAUH010000933.1 GCA_021818605.1 Planctomycetota bacterium | reverse complement strand
AGATCACGGCCCATCAACGGGAGGCGCACATGCCGTTTATCGACATCTTCGAGCGGAAGGAAATTGAGAAGGCCAGGGCGGAGGGTCTGGAAAAGGGTCTGGAAAAGGGTCTGGAAAAGGGACGGGAAGAGGGACGGGGAGAGGGCCTACTTGAGGGCATCGAGAGATGCCTGAAAATCAAGTTCGCCGCCGCGGGCCGGGAACTGATGCCGGAAGTCCGCCAGATCCGTGATCCCGAGCGGCTTCGCGAGGTCCTGGCTGGAATTGAGAGGGCAGCCAGCCCCGATGACGTCCGCCGCATCTGGACCCGCAAGCGACGGCCGAAAGCCGAGAAGCCGCGGTGATCGACGCGTTCCCGGTCGATGGCCCGGAGGATCCGCGCCGCTGGATCATGGAGCTGCCTGAGACGTTGGAAGGACGGTTCTGGGATGAGCCGCGCCCCGGACGGATGTTGATCGCACCAAAGAAAGAAAAGAAAGAAAAAGGGAGTCTGTCGCACGGGAGCAGGCCAGGAGGATGGGCCGGAAGGAACGCGGCCCACGACATCCGGACGGGATCGAACCCGGATCGGAAGTAGGTCAGGCTCTCAGCCTGACCCGGTCGGGTCCAGTCCAGTCCAGTCCAGTCCGGTTCGATCCGTTCTGTTCCATGTCGGTTTCAGTCAGGATGGGCATCACTGTTTCGGGCCAGTGGGGAGCAGCTCACCGGTTGCGACGTGAGTCATCGGCTTCCGAAGAGATGAGAGGATGGGTGGAGACGTTCACGGTCTCCCCACGGGCGGTGGGATGTTGGGCGGCAAGAGATCGGCAGGAGGGGAGTCACCGGACCAACATTATGGTCATGTCCGGTCGGCTTGATCGGCCTCCGGTGCGCGGCGGGCGCGATGGGCACGGTAGGAGCGGCCGGTGAGCTTGAGGATCACGGCACCGTCGACCAGGCGGTCGAGGAACGCCGCCGCTAACGGCGGGTCGCCGAGGTAGTCGGCCCAGGCGGCGAAGTCGATGTTCGTCGCCAGGGCCGTCGAACGCCGGCCGGTGCGGACGTCGAGCAGGCGGTAGTAGAAGGTGCTGGCCTGAGCCCGAGCCTCACGCTCAAGCCGGTCGAACCCGAATTCGTCGATCAACAACAAATCGACTCGCGCATACTCATCGATCATGTGGTTGAAGGTTCCGTCGGCCAAGGCCGCGGTGAACTCCTGGAGCAGCTTGGCGCTGGTCGCGTACCGCACGCGGTAACCCTGGACGCACGCGGCGTGGCCCACGGCCTGGAGAATTCGGCTCTTGCCCAGGCCGGTCTGGCCCACAAAGATCACGTTCTCGTGCCGACGCACGAAGTCGCATGTCGCCAGTTGCTCGATGGTGCGCCGGTCCAGACCCTTGGCGTTGAACTCCCAGTCGAACCACTCCAGGGTCGTCTGCTCGCGGAACTTCGCGTCGCGGATTCGACGCTCCAGCGCCCGCTGGAGCCGGGCCTCGGCCGGGCCAGCAAGCAACCGGTGCAAGAACTCCAGGTGGCTCAGCGATTGCTTTTCCGCCGCGGACAGCACCGCGTCGAGCGCCTCCGGAGTCACTGCGACGCCCAGCGTCCGCAGCGCCTGGGTGACGTCACCATGGAGGCCCAATGTCGCCGACGTCTTGGCCGTCTGGTCCCTCGGCGGGTGGGTCGGTCGGCGTTGCGGGGTCGGTCGGTTCGGCATCGCGAGGGTCCTCGCTCAACAGGGCTTGATAGTCGGACGTGGGTCGGGGCGGTGTCGGCTCACCGTCGAAGAGCCGGTCCAGTTCGGTCTGATGGTCGTCAGCCAGCGCGTCGAGCGGCGTCTTGGGCCGGCCCCGGGCCGCAAGAATGCGTGGCATGGCCTGAAGGCTGAACGCGCCGTACCGCACGGCTCGCTCCAACGCCGCCAGGACGTCGGAACGCGGGTAGGCCGCCGCCAGTGTCAGGACGCGTTCGGCCTGGTTCTTGCCGAACCGGTTGCTGGCGAGCAGACCCTCCAGGAACCGCGTGCCCGTCGCGCCCAACTCCGCGAATCGCTGGGCGAGTTGCTCACTCCGCCGTTGCGCATCGCGGGGCGGTTCGTGGTCCTTGCAACGGCTGCGCTGTCCCGCGGCGGTCCGCGGCCAGAGCCGATGCCGCGCCGCTTCCACGAACGCCTGATCGTGGATCACCAGTTCATCCTCGGTCACCCGCACCGCGACGGATTGGCCGATCAACCGCCAGGGCGTCGAATAAAAGTTCTGGCGATAGACCACGAACCCCTCGGCGTCGACCCTGCGGTACACGACCTCGGCGGCGTCGAACGGCCGCGCCGGTAGCGGAACCAGGTGGGGCCGTTCCTCGGCGTGGCGATCGATCGGCCGTGCCTGGGTCTGGCGGTGGACGCGGACGTCGGCGACCTCGGCCAGCCACCAGACCGTCGTCTCGTTCAGGTGCTCCAGGCCGCGGAAGGTCCGGCCGCCAAGCAGGCTGGATTCGACATATCCAAATGGCCTCTCAACCTTCCCTTTCGTTTGGGGCCGCCGGGGTCGGCAGGCCACCGGGCGGAAGCCGTAGTGCGCCGCGAACGCGAGGAACCGCGGGTTGTAGACCGGCTCGTCGCCATCGTAACCGCTGACCACGACTTTCATGTTGTCATCGAGGCATTCCGCCGCGACCCCGCCCAGGTACTCGAAGCCGCGGATGTGCTCGCGGACGGTGGTGGCGAAGTCCTGCGCCTCGACGAAGTGGAGGTACTGGCGCCGCGAGTAACCCAGGACGTAACTGAAGGCGTACACGCGGCGGCGGCCTTCGTCAGTGAAATCCAGGTTATACGTGGAATAATCCATTTGAGCCTGTTCACCAGGGGCGGTCTCGAACCGCCGCACGGGCGCGACGACCGGGTGCGGACGCAACTTCCGCACCCGCTCGGACAGGATCGTGTAACCCCCCGTGTAACCGAGCCGGCACAATTCCTCGCGGACCCGTTGGACGGTGATGTCGGGATACCGCGCCAGCAGGTCGACGATCGCCGGTTCGTAGGCGTCCCACAGGCTGCCCCGCGCCACCTTCAGCGGCGGCGGCGGGCCGGTGCCGCGGGCTTCTTCGACCTGCCCGAGCGCCTTCTTGACCGTGCGGGGGCTGACACCCAGGCTGCGGGCGATCCGCCGCATCGACGCACCACCATGAAAGAGTGCCACGATCTTGGAGACCCGTTCGTTGTTCATGGCCGGCTCATCTCCACGGCCAGGTCGCCAGCCGCTTCGGCGACGCACTTCGCGTCCCGCGCCAGCCGCGCAAAGACCGGGCCCAGAACCAGGCGGTCCGACGCCACCAGCGCCGTCCAGCCGCGACATTCCAGCAAGTTTTCCACCCACGCCAATCGGTCGAGCAACACCACCATTTGCTGGCTCACGCGGTTGCCCCGCGCGCTGAGTCTCGGGCCCCAGCCCTGCTTCGGCGCCGCATTGACCTGCCCCAACGCTTCCCGCGGCCTGGACAGCACGAACCGCTTCTGCTCGGCTGTCACCGCTCCCAACATGAGGCGGACCACGCCACCGAGTTCGTCGCCGCTCAGCGCCTCACGCCGCAATACATCGAGGATTTCCGATTGGTTGCCGGCCGGCAACCGGGCGATCTCCCGCGCCGCCGTCGGCGACAACAGGCCGACTTCCAACTCCTGGCGGACGTCGGCGCAGAGTTTTTCCAGCAAGGCCAGCCGCCGGCAGACCCAGCCCTTGTGCCGGCCCAACAGCTCCGCCACCTCGCTCTGGGACAGGCCGTCTTCACGCACCAACGCTTGAACCAGCCAGGCTTCTTCCAGCTCGTACGGCCGCCGACCCGTCTGGTTGAGCCCGTAAATCGCCGTCTTGGCCCGCTGGTCGTCGACCTCGATCAGCCGCACCAACAGCGTGGTCATTCCCCGCACCTGTTGCGCCGCCTCCCAGCGAGTGAAGCCGTCGAGCACTTGCGGCTTCTCCTGGCGAATCGTCGCCACAATCGGCGCGCACTGTCCCCAGCGGCGCAGCGAATGCGTCATCGCCTGGACCGCCTGCGGCACTCGCAGACGGTAGCGCCGAAACTGGTCTCCCAGCTCGTCGAAGCGGAACGCGGCGACCTGACCGATCGGGCAAGGATTCATCGCCCTGTCTCCTCGTTGGAGGGATCGGAGAAAGGGAGCGGGGGGCCCGGAGCGATCCCGGGGCCCTCCCGCCCCTTCCTCCTCTGGGGGCAATTTCATCCTTACGCAGCCGTGCGGCCGGCGGCGATACGCGACAACCAACTCAAGGGCCGCGGCAACGGCGCTTCGGTCGATTCCGCCCCGCGCGTCGAGCCCGCTGCCACCACCGCCGCTCACGCTCGATCACCCGCCGTAACGCCTGACGGCAGAACGAGCTACAGAACCGCTGGCGCGGGCTCCGCTTCGAGGGCGCGAAGTGCACGTAACACCCCGGCCGGTCGCAGCAAGAAAATCCGGAATCGTCGCCTGGGCGCTGACCTTCGGGCGGTGGGATTTCGTCTCCACAGGCAGTGTCCGACCCCTCGACATCGGCATCCCGGGCTTGGGCCGCCCGCCGTCGCTCGGCGCAGCGACACCGATACCGCCGGCTCTGCGCCTGGCGTTTCTCCTGTCGTTGACCGTTCGCCGATACTGCCGGCTGGCCTGTCTTTGCCGCCACCGCCGCGCGGCACTCGGGGCGACAGTACCGGGCCTGGGGACACGTCGGTTGAAAGGGCGTTTCACACCCTTTGAGCAGACACCGCCTCTGTCGAGGCCGATGCG
>JAKAUH010000043.1 GCA_021818605.1 Planctomycetota bacterium | reverse complement strand
AGTTCATTTTTCCGCAAAAGAATTGGAGAATTGGTGTCAGTTCATTTTTCCGCAAAAGAATTGGTGTCAGTTCATTTTTCCGCGCAAAAGAATTGGTGTCAGTTCATTTTTCCGGGCGAAAACATGAACTGACACCAGTTTCCCGCAAAAGAATTGGTGTCAGTTCATTTTTCCGCAAAAGAATTGGTGTCAGTTCATTTTTCCGGGCGAAAACATGAACTGACACCAGTTTCCCTCCCCAGTTTCCCTCCTGAACTGACACCAGTTTCCCTCCTGAACTGACACCAGTTTCCCTCCGTTCTGCCACGGGCTCCCGGGCGCGATGTACAGCGTCCCGGAGCCGGTCTCCTCCAGCCACGACCGCACCACCTCGGCTGCAAACTCCGGCCCGTTGTCGCTCCGCATCCGACACGGTGGGCCACCGCGCCGGGCCGCGACCCTGCCAAGATGATCCGGATGTCCTCGGCGGTCATGCCCCGGCGTGCCTCCAACACCAGGCATTCTCTGATGCATTTATCAACTACACTCAACCATTTGAGGCTTCGACCGTCACTGGTACGATCGAAGATAAAATCGCATGTCCATACAGCATCCTTGCCGCGCGAGGGCCGGAGATGGCAGGCGTTCTTGTCCTGTCCGTGCTCGCGGCGAGGCTTGGGATGGGCCCGCGGTCGGGCCACTTTCAGCCCCAACTCGCGGTAGAGGCGGCGCACGGCCTTGATGTTGACCGTCCAGCCCTCGCGATCCAGCAGGGCCCAGATCCGCCGGTAGCCGTACCGTGGGTGGGCCCCGGCGAGCTCCTCGATGCGCCGAACCAACGCCGCCGCTTCAGCGCGGGGGACCGGCGCGTAGCGGAGGCTGGAACGGGCCAGATCCAGCGCCCCGGCCACTCGACGTTGCGACGCGTCGAATTGGTCGCATAATTCCTCGGCGATGAGACGGCGTCGGGGGCTGGTCATGGCTTTTTTTCTACGTTGGCAAACTTGCCTGAAGTGGGGTGACTTTTCCGCTGGATTCGCCTGCCTTTCCCGGGAATCGCTCGGTCTCGGCCGGAAAAACAGGCGGCGATCAGCCCGGTTCAGGCAAGTTTGCCAGCCTGGTTTTTTTCAAGGCCTCCTGGAGCATGCGACGGTCGAGCGCCAGCTCGGCGACCAGGAGCTTGAGCCGAGCGACCTCGGTCTCGAGTTCTGATACGCGGATTTGTTCATTTGATAGTGGATTCTCCTGGCGGGCCTTCCAGCGGTAGTAGGTGGTGGGTCCGATGCCGGCCTTGCGGCAGGCCTGGTCGATGTTCAAGCCGGCGTCGAGGTCGGCTTGGAAGTCGCGGGGAACAGAGCCACCTCCCATGCAGGACCGGACGGAACCGGGCCGGTGGGCCGATTTCCGATTGACGGGCCGGGCCCGGCGCCCATGGGCGAGGCCACCGCGATGCCGTGCCGGTCAGCCCACGCGGCAGGCCCGGTAGACGACCTCCCCGAGCCCGATGGACCAACCGAGCGCCGCCGCCAGCACGACGGCCTCGACGACGGACGGGCAGATCGCCTCGGCCAGTGATATGGTGCCCATCACAAACGGGATGTACAGGAGGCCCGAGCCCAGCGGGACCGCGAAGCACTGGCGGAACTGGCGAGGGTCAACCCTGAAGGTTCGGAGATATAGCGGGATCGCGGCCGCACACGCGATCAAGAACCCCATCAGAGGGATCAGGTTCACCGCGTCTTCACTGGCCCAGCGACCTGTCGGCTGGCTGAGCAGGCGATCGATAAGACCGGCAGCCGTGCACGATGCGAAGACGCCGAACCCGAACCACTCGTGCAGCCTGATCGATAGCATGGTATCGAGCGCTCCCGTGAACCGGCCGTCCCATGACGCGGCATCAGCAGCCCGCCATGATGGAGACCGCCGTGTCACGTTGTCCATCCGCCCCTACCTGAGCTCCTCGGCCGAGCGAAGGTCGAATGCGACGGTGAGCGTATGCCCCTCGGGCTGATCCAGGCCGGCCGCGCCGAACTTTCCCACGCCGCGCAACCGCCAGCGCCGGCCGCTCAACGACCGGAGCAGCATCGTCAGATCGAACTCGACGGCCACGTCCCGGACGACGCCCGTGGCTGAGTCGGCCTCGGTCGAGAGGCGGGGCGGCGCTTCGCACTTGATAATCACCATCTGGGTGCCGGGATCCTGCTCCGCGAACTTCCGGAGTAGTTCCGTTGTCACGAACCGGAGATAGTCCTCGCCCATCCAGATCAGCAGCGGGTGGCCGGCCAGGTCGGGCGGGAAGTCGTAAGCGTCGATGCCGTCAACCTTGCGCTGCTCCACTCCAGTTCCCTCCGCCGGTTGATGCCCGACCAGCGGCCCGACGATCCGCGAGGCCACCCCACACGAGACGCCACATCGGCCATCCAACGTCAACACCGAAGCCCAGCGGCTCCGGCACCGGCCGATGAGTTCCAGAGTAGCGAGGTCGTCCCGACACTGGTCAGGCGCGTTTGCCGAACAGCTGCTCCAATAACTGCCGCGATCGCTCCAGCCCCTCCTCGGTGAACATGACCGACTTCGCGCGCCCGCGTGGGTCGGTGATCATCCCGGCCTCGTACAGCCGCTCCATGGCGCCCCAGTCGAATCCTTTCCAGGCCCGCGCCCCCTGGTGCAGCCCGAGATACAGAAGCGCGAGGACCGCGTCATCGATCCTGGACTCGTCCAGTTCCATGAGGTAGGCCCTCCCTCAGGTAGTAATCAGGACCAATACCCAGCCATTGGCGATATCTTCGGCCCATCGCTCTCCATCAATCATCTTACGACCGATTGATCACGACGGCATCGGCTCGGTCTCGGCGTCCTGCCACTTCATGGCGCGGGCGTGGCGCATCGGGGCAATGCGGAGGATCACCTCGCCGTTCTGGAACAGCCGCACCGTGCCATTGGACTGGCTGACGACGACCGCCAGGGCGCGGGTGGACTCGGTGATGGCGGCGGCGGCCCAGTGGCGGGTTCCCAGGCCCTTGGGCAAGGTCAGGCCGGTCATCGGGGCGTCGATCAAACGGCAGGCGGCCTCGACCGTACCATCCCGCGCGACGATGAAGGCACCGTCGAGCTGCGCGATTTCCTTGATCGCCTCGCGGACTCGCAGGTCGCGGACATTTCGCTCCTTGCGGCGGTAGCCCTTGAACGGGTCGAAGCCCAGCGGCTGGGTGTGCGCCAGGACGTTGCGCGCATCACCGACGACGATCAGGGTGCCCACCGCCTTGCCCTCGCGGCCCTCGCGGCCGATCTCGACGGCCGTGTCGACCACGGCCTTCAGCGTCTCGAAGGGCACCGAGGTCTCAAGAGCTCGCAGATCCCGCGAGGTCAATCGCTCGAGGTGCTCGCCCAGGCGAATCACGCTCAGCGAGTCGAGCGCCTCGGCCTCGAATCCGGAATACACCACGACCACGCGGTCGCCGGCCTGGAGCCGGTCATTGGCGACGGCCTCGATCAGGGCCAGGCTGATCCGGTCGGCGATCGCGGCCTCGGTTTGCTCGACCTCGATCGCGGTCAGGCCGGCGCGGCGCACGGCCTCGAGCTGGCGCGGCGAGGCACTCGCGATCAGGACGGGGACGTCTGTTTCGTGCGAGCGCAGGGTGTCCCAGTCCATCGGACCCTCGGTGAGGATCAGGATGGCGGAGGCCCCCGTCCGCCGCGCGGCGTCGGCCGCCAGCGGCAGGAACGGCGGGGGCGCGATGGCAAGCGCGCGGGTCACGACAATCGGCGTCACGGCGGCCTCGCGGAGAACGGGACAGGACGTGGCGACACATCGACGGGACCTGTACGGGGACACGACGGGCCGGCGCGTCCTCGCCGCACCAGAGACGGCCGCCGTCCTGTCGAAGGGACGACGCCCGGTGCGCGGCTCGGATCAGCCGGCCGGTCACACTGTCTTCCATGAGCATTCGCTGGCCGACCGTGACAGAAGAGGGACGAGGATTCTCACTTCGGGGACCCGGAACCCGTCCTCTTTCTGTCGGGGCATACAGGCGGCGAGCGGAGAATCTGGCTCGAAAGGCGGTGTCGCGGCCCAGTGGGGTGGGTGGAAACCACCGTCCGCCAGGGCCTCCGATCGGTGGGGTTGACCCACCCCGCACACGTTGGAACCACCTTCCGAGACAGACTCCGAGCCGAGCCGGGAATCCCGGCGCGTGCGCTCGCAGAACAGACAGTCCGACAAGCCTCTCGGGGCACGGGTTCGGGACCGAATCGAGTCGAGTCGACTCGGCCCGTCGGCCGCGCCACCGAGAGTCAGTTACGCAACGGAGTATCGGGATGTTCGCCGCCTCGTTCGGGGACGACCGCTGGATTTCGTTTCACTCGCCCGACCCGCGTGAAACCTTGCAGCTCCGGGCGTCGATCGTCACTTCTTCTTCGCCGGCTCCGTGGGCTTGGTCTCGGGCTTCTTCTCGGCGGGCTTGGCCTCGGGCTTCTTCTCGGCGGGCTTGGCCTCGGGCTTCTTCTCGGCCGGCTTGGGGGCGGGGCCCTTGGCCTTGCGCACCTCGGCAATCGCCTCGCGGAAGATCACGGCGCGCTGGTCGAAGTAGGCTTTCAACCCGTCGCTGGGCCAGATGATTCGCAGCTCCTTGACGTAGTCGATGTTCTCGAAGCCGGGGGCCTGGTAGCCGGTGAACCACGCCGCGAAGACCTCGGGGCTAACGCCGTAGAATCCGTTCTTCTTCTTGGCCGGGTTCTTGAGGGTGCGGGCGTCGGTGGCGCGGCCGGTGAGATCGGA
>JAKAUH010001133.1 GCA_021818605.1 Planctomycetota bacterium | reverse complement strand
AGGATGTCCCGTCCCGGATCGTTCAACGCCGGGTCCGTGACCTCTCGCCGCCAGACCTCGCCCCCGCCTCGCCCGCCGATCCGATCCAATCCGCCTGGCCCGATCCGATCCGATCCGATCCGATCCAATCCAATCCGATCCATCCCGGGCCGAGCCGAGCCGAGCCGCCCGGTCGCCGGACAGAGCCGGCTCCGACAAAAGCCCTGTTCCACCCGCTCTCTTATCCCCGAACCTCCTTTGTACGCGTGCTCGAGCGCCCACGGCCGCCGCGTCAGGCGAATCGTCGCGACGTTCGGCGAGCGGAAACCCGCGAGTTGGCTGGACAGCCGCCAGGGGGGGTAGAATCGGAGTTCGCAGGCACGCCAGAGCGACCGAGTTGCCCAACGAACCCTCGAGGTTTCGCCGATGCCGCTCCATGACTGGACTGATGACCGCGGTTGGGACAGCGTTCGCCATTACTGGATCACGAACCTATCGCTGTGGCTCAAGCCCCGGCTGCCATCCGGGTTTCGCGCGGACCTGGGATCGGTGCCCGGACTGACGATCGAGACGGGAGTCGGGCGGCCGGACGTCGCGGTCCGGCACTGGCGGCCGGAAGCCCCGGCTTTCGCAAGCGCCGCGGCCCCGACGGCCGTGGCGACCCCGGACTATCGAGGGATCGCTCTGGCCGCGCGCGATCCCCAGCTCGCCATCCAGATCGTGCATGAGGGCCGCCTGGTGGCGGCGATCGAGCTGGTCTCCCCGCGCAACAAGGATCGCCCTGCCGCCCGCGAGCATTACACCAACCGCTACATCGGCTATGTCTGGGATGGCGTCCATTTGATGCTCGTTGATGTTCACAGGCGGCCGGAAGGGTTCTCGTTCGCTGACGCGGTTGCGGCGGCCCTGGACTATGCCCAACCTCCGTGTCCGGCCCCGCACGCGGTCAGTTGGAACGTCGGTGGCGTCACTCCCGAGGGGGGCCGCTTTCTCGAGACATGGCAGCGCCGGCTGACGGTCGGAGCCACCTTGCCCGCACTGCCGCTGGCGCTCACGGCCGAGCAGATCATCACCGTCGAGCTCGAGGCGACCTACGCTCAGGCCGCCGCCGACGCCTACCGCGAATAGAGATTTCGCGTCCCGTACCATTGGTTCTCCGGACTGCTCGCGGTCTTCATTCGGCGTGATCGCGGGGTGGATCGGGCCCGGCGGAGTTATCCACGCAGTTATGGAACCATCTCGGGAGTCGCTCCCGCGGCACCCGCAACTGGCAAGCGCCCGCCGAGTCGAACTCGGCTAGCCAGACCGGCTCGGGCCCCGAGTTGTCGAAGATGTAGGCCCGGTATGCGTGCGCGAGTGCGTCGCTGGCCAGCTCCAGGCAGCGGGCGTAGCGGTCACGGATCTTGTCTTCCGGAACGCCATGCCCGCCGGTCTCCACGCGAGTGCGAACGCGAGCCACGTTGAGCTCCGGCGAGCTCGTGCAGACGAAATACAGGTACGTTTTGTAGCCCTCCGCCCGGGCCCGGCCGAAGAACTCGACCTTGCTGCTGTGCGACATCACGGTTTCGAATGAGAACGATTCACCGCGACGCATCAACTCCTCGCGGAGGAAGTCCACAATCGCCGCGGCGAGATACCCGTCGGCCCGCGGCGCTTTCACCACGGACCCGTTCATCTCGCCCTCCTGAAAGAATGGGTGGTCTGCCGCCAGCCGCCCGCCGGTCCGGAGAGAGTCGCACAGATCCGCAAAGCGCACCGCCACGTCGAACCGCGACAGGTCGAGCCCGGTGCTCATGAGCGCGCGCTCCACGTCGTCCGCGTTGAGGTAGTGATTCAGCCAGAAGAGCCCGGTTGCCGGGGACCATTCCCGGGCCAGCGACCGGATGATGCTCGACTTCCCCGAGCCGTTCGGGCCGGCGAACATCCGCAGCCGTTTCGCCTGGGTTTCGATCACGACCTCGCCCCGGGCGTACCGCCGGGCTGAGCATCGTACGGCGTCGTCGTGCCATCGGCGTACAGCCAGAACATCTGGCCGTCCTGCTCCACCACCAGGGGCTTGCCGGCGGCGAACGCCACGGTCTTCGACTCGCGGCCGACCCGCCGCAGGGCCGCTTTCATCGCTGCCTCGTCCGGCGGTTGGTCGTCCGCATCCGCCGTGGGCCGGGACCACCCCAGGTCGCCGCCTGCCAGCTTGCGCTTCCAGTGCGCCACCGCCGGGTGGCGAGGCTCGACGCCGTACAGGCCGAGCATCAGGTCCAGCGCGGTGTCGAAGTAGCGATCGTCGTCTCGGAAGTCGCTGCGCACGCGGGTCTTCAGGGCGGGCGGCAGCGACTCCCTCGGCTCGCCCTCCAGTAGCAGCGGGATGACCGCCGCCTTCTCGGCCTCCGTCCCCAGCAGGCGGGCCGAGATCAAATCCATTTCCGCGGCCACGACGGTGCCCGTGTTCGGGTCCCGGTTCTCGTATTTCCGCCGGTATTCCCTGGTGCCGACGACCAGCACCCGGTCGGCCTTCTCGATGCGGTCCACGAAGCGCGAGATGCTCGAGCCGGGGTGGGCGTTGGCCCAGCGGTCGAGTACGACGGTGATGCCGGCCTTTTCCAGGTCGAGCGCCAGCTTGCGTTCCACCCACCTCTCGTGCTCGGCGTTTCCCCACGCGTAGCTCACGAAGCACGTGGGCGCGGGCCGCTTCTCGGCCTGGGCGAGCCGCAGTAGCTCGTAGATCACTTCCTCGAACCGCGTCCGCCGTTCGGCGACGGCCCCCTCGTGCGCGATCGTCGCGCGCTCCGCCGGCCGCACGCTGAGGGGCTCATCCGGTGGCAACACGATGGCGTGGCCGCACTCCTCGCAGTGGATGCTGGCCTTGCCCGTCTTGAGACGGCGGGCCATGACAGCACGGTCCACCGAGGTGCCGCAGCGTGGGCACTTCACGGGCCGCAGCCGCCGTACCCCGACCTCCCGGCGGCTCAACATCTGCTCGACCAGTCCCTCGAAGACCGTGCGAACCTGGGCGCTGACGGTGGGGCCGAACAGCAGCACGAGCGTGTGCTCGTCGCCGTCGCGGACCTGCCGGACCCCGCAGAGATCGGTGTGGTCGTGGTCGAACTCAAACCAGGCCACGTCCTGCGCCTGGTCGGTGCGGAGGAACAGGTTCGTATAGCCCAGGAGAACGACCAGCGCGGCGAAGAGGTTTTCCGTCGAGCCGGTGAGGATGTACGAGGCCCCGTCTTCCGTCACGAGGTCGTCCCGATCGGGCTTCTTCAGGTTCATCAGGTCGGGGAAGACCAGCAGCCGCATGTCGCCCCAGGCCTCGCGGAAGCAGCGGTAGCTCAGCCGGTTGGCGAGGAACGCCGTGATCGTGCCGTCCAGCAGCAAGGCCGCGTCGGGTTTGGACAGCGCCTCCAGTTCCCGAAAGCGGTAACTGTTGTCAAACAGGCGGGCCTCCTCGACCGCCCCCAGCCCGCGCGGATTCCGCCGGGCCTCGAGCACGACGGATGCCGCCAGGTTGTTCAGGAGCTCGGGCACGAGGAGGATGTGCTCCTCGCCGTTCGAGAGTGTGAGCAGCCGCACGAAGCCCTGGCTGCTCAGGTGCCGGACGGCGGTCAGCAGTTGGGCGTCGGTCGGCGATTCCAACGGCTCTGTCGACAGCCGCCGCGACGATCCCCGTTTCGGGCGGGCCCTCAAGGCCTCCCGCAATTCCGCGGTCGTGAAGATGATCTTTCCTCGAGTGCGGCTCTCCTTCAAGGCCAGCACAAAATCCTTGATACGTTTGAAGACCGCGTCGGTCGAGACCGCCGGCCTGTCATCCCAGGGAATCGCCTTCCTCATGCGCTCCAGCAGCTCGTCCAGCCCCTGACCCGAGGCGGCACTCGTCGACACCCAGCCCCCGGCGATGCCCTGCCGCCGGCAGAACCGGTCGAGATCCTCCTGGGTGAGCACGGGGTGCCCGCGATCCACGCGGGCCGCGACCAGGATTTTCGGGCACTCCGGGGGCAGTTGCCGAAGCCAGTACTCGGCCGCGCCCAGCGGGTCGCGGGTGTTGGTCGGGTCGAACAGGATGAGTGCCAGGTCCGCGTCCTGGATCGACAATGCGTGGATCAGCCGGTAGTCGGGCTGGCCGGCGAGGTCCCACAGCACAGCCTCGCACTGCGTGCCGTCCTTGCGCGTCTGGGCCAGTTGGCCGAGCACCCAGAACTGCTGCCCGTGGGTGGAGTCGTGCTCGCGATACTCCCCATGCGCCAGCCGCCAGCCGAGCCCGGTCTTGCCGACCCCGGAATCACCCACCAGCAC
The DNA here is from genome assembly GCA_021818605.1 of Planctomycetota bacterium. Taxonomy (GTDB): domain Bacteria; phylum Planctomycetota; class Planctomycetia; order Isosphaerales; family Isosphaeraceae; genus JAKAUH01. Next base: position 493 of record JAKAUH010001133.1, on the reverse strand, counting down.
GATCTTCGCCGTGGTGTTGTGGACGGTCGGAGGGATCGGGTTGACCGTTCCGTTCGCCGATGCCGTGGACGTGCGGCCCGTGTCACGGGTCAGGATTACAGCATCATCGATCTCCCACAGGTGGATTAGCCGGGACCATTCTTCTATTGGTGTGCCTGGCTTCGACGCAGCGGTCGCCAGCAGCGGTCGGGCAGGATGAAAGGCGAGTCCGTCACTCACCAATCTTGGGCGTTTTGGCTCCCCAAAAACGGCTGACGAGTCCCATGTCTCGCAGTTCCAAAGGCGGATCGTATCATCATCACTCTTGGAAGCCAGCAAACGTCCGTCCGCTGAGAAGGCAACCTGACCAACGCAATCTGTGTGCCCTTCGAGCGTGCGGAGCAGCTTGCCGCTCCTCACGTCCCAGACCTTCACCGTTTTGTCGAAGCTCCCGCTGGCCAGCACCCCGCCCCGCGGATCGAACGCCACGCTAACGACCGCGCTGGTAGGCCCC
>JAKAUH010000082.1:1963-4760 GCA_021818605.1 Planctomycetota bacterium | reverse complement strand
CTCGATTCGATCCGTTCTTCGGAAGATCATTCGTTCACAAGGTCCTGGATCAGGTCGGATCAGCTTGGGCGACGTCAATGATTGAACCGGAATTCGGCGGATGTCAGCAATCCCCAGACGAGCTGCTGGACGACGGCCGGCTTCCGCGCGGGCGGGACGGCGAGCAGCCGTGCGGCCTCGGCCCGCTCGGGGGCGGTTGGCGGCCGCGAGAGGATGGTCAAGTACAGGTCCTCGGCCGCCCTGGTGGGATCGGGCTCGCGGGCCATCCGATCGGCGATGTTCCCGGCCGCCGGTGCGACCCAGGAATTAATCGAGCCTCCGTTTGTGGCGAAGAGCGCCTGGTCGGCGGTGGCGAAGAAGTCGCCCTGCGGCTGGCCGGCCCCCGCGCCGTACACCGACACGAACGACCGGATGTTGCCGCGGAGCTTGCGGAAGGTGAGCGCCTCGACATCACTGGCCCGGTCGCTGGTCGGGCCGGTCGTGCCACCGAGCGCGGCGGCGATCGCGTAGGCCCGGTCGAGTGCGATCCCGGCGGCCTTCGCGGTACGGTCATACACGCCGGTCACCCGCAGGATCGACCAGCACATCTGCTCGGGCGAGAGCGGCCGGAGCTGGGCGATCGCGAACCGGTCGGCGAGCAAGGTCGCCAGGTCATCGTCGGCGTCGGCCAGCGCGGTCGCAATGGTCCGGCTACGAGCCTCGGCTGATCGGAGCGCCGCCAGCGCGTCGGCCGCTGCCCGGTCGCGGCGCGATTGATCGGCGGATGCGGCCACGAACTGCTCGACGGCTCGACCGAAGCCGTCGGGTTTGCCATTCGCCCGGAGCGCGAGCCTGGTGGGTGCTCTGGCGACTGCTCGCGCCGCGGCGAGGCGGTCGCGGCAGGTCTCGATGGTGTGTCGGGTGGTTTCGGCGTCGCGGCGGAGGGACTCGCGGCGTACAAGGGCCTCGAGGGTCTCGACGCGTCGGGCGTGACTCGCCTGGGTGATTCGGCTGGCGGTCATCTTGCGACGGGCCTCCAGCGCGATCGTCTCCTGCTGTCGCACCGCCTCGCGGACGGGCTGGGCCTTCGCCCGCGCGGCCGTCACCGCCTCGGCCGCTGCCTTGACGGCCTGCTGGCTCTTTTCGTGCGCGACCTTTCGGTCGGCGAGGGTCTTCTCGAGCGCCGGGACCTCCGTGGCAAGCGAGGCCGACCGCTTCGCGAAGACCGCGGCGGCGTCGGCCAGGGCTTTCTCCCTGGGCAGCTTGCCGGCCGCCTCGCGGGCTTTCGCGGCGGCCTCGGCCACGGCCTTCGCGGCATCGCGGCGGGCGGCGAGATTCGTCTCGGCGGCCACGATCGCGGCGTGGGCCTCGGTCTCCTTCTTGGTGGCCTCGGCGTGCTTTTTCACGGTCTTCTCGGCCTCGGCGGCCAGGGGGATGAGCGCCTCCTCGGCCCGATGCCAGTTCTTTTCGGCACGGCGATAGGCGTCGTGGTCGCGGTCGGCGGCCGCCTCGAGCGCCTCGGATCGCGCCTTCAGCGCGGCGAGCCTGGTCTCGAGGTTCCGGAGGTCGGGCGAGGGGCTCGTCGGAAGGTCGATCGATCGCTGATAGACCCGGGTCAGGGCGATCTCGCGGAGAAACGCGGCGGCGTCGAAATGCATCGCGGCCAGCTCGTCGCCCAGCATCTTCAGCAGCGCGGGGTGGCTTGGCGGGTTGGCGGGATGATTCAGGTCGAGCGGGTAGACAAGCCCCCGGCCCATCATCATCGCCCAGAGACGGTTGGCCAGGTTCTCGTTGAAGGCGCGGTTACCGCCTGCGGTGACCAGCCTGGCGAGCATCGCCCGGCGCCCGTGGCGAGGGATGGCGAGCGTCTTCGCCGTGGGCTTGACGCGGTACTCGTCGCCTGGCGGGAAGACGGGCTCGGCCAGCTCGGGGCCGCCGGGCAAGCGTGGGCCCGTGACGTGGTGGTCGTTCTTGACGAAGACCGAGTCGAACGTCAGGTCGGTGCCCGCCCGCTCGGGAAACGCGGTCTTCCTCGTCGCGCTGGGCGGCGACGGGTCGTAGCCGGGGCTGAAAAATGCGAGCAGGCCGTAATAGTCGGTCTGGCGGTAGTCCTCGACCAGCGGATGATCGTGGCAGTGGGCGCACTGGAGGTCGCGGCCGAAGAAGATCCGGCCGACATCCCGCGCGATCAGGTTGGGGTCGAGCTCGCGATCGAGATAGAATCGCGCGGGGCCGCGATGGCGAGGGTCCGTCCCATCGGCGCGGACCAGGTCGCCGAAGATCGCGCTCAGCGGGCGATTCTTGCGCGCGGCGGCGATCAGATAAGCCTGCCACTCGTCCTCGGTGACGTTCTGCGACCGCCGGCGCTCCATCAGCATGACGTCGAGTATCGCCGCCCAGTGCCGGGCGAATCGCGGGTCGGCCAGCATTGCATCGACGGCGCGCGCCCGCTTCCCCGGCCGGCGGTCCGCCCGGAACGCACGCAACTCCTCGACCGACGGCGGCATTCCCGTCAGGTCGAGCGCCAGCCGCCGGAGAAACTCGGCGTCGCCCGCGATGGCGGCCGGTGGAACCAGCGCGTCCGCCTCGATCAGACGGTCGATCCGACCGTGGAGCGGCTCGCGCGGCGCATCGCCGGCCGGTACAGTCCCGACCGCAGCCAGGAGCAAGGCCGAAAGCGCGCAGGACGCCGCCAAGATGCCGGTGCGATGGTCCGTCATGGCGTGGATCTCCGGCTGGGACTCCTCCATCGGGACGGCGGCCGGCTCATACGACTCCCGCTTTGCAGCGCCACCGTCCTGTCATCTCCGTCTGTCCA
>JAKAUH010000082.1:0-1953 GCA_021818605.1 Planctomycetota bacterium | reverse complement strand
TAGTATAACAAATAGGAAACAAGAAGTAAACGGTCCGTCTCCGGTCGGCGATGCCCACCCCATGCCTTCCAGCCCTCCTTCCAGGACAGTCTCCTACCATGCCGTCCCACGGAACAGACGCCGAACTTGCGTAAAGATTCGCCGAACCCGTTTGTTCAGTAGTGGCTCTCGACGTAAGTCCTTAATTCTCGGCCAAGGCAGCGAAGCCCGGTAGTCTGGGCGGAGAGCAGTACCGGGTTCGGCGAATCTTTACGAACTTGCGAGGTGAGATCGAACAAAGGCATAGAAATAATTCGATAAAATTTACCCAGGTCACTTGACCTGCCATATTTCGACGGCTAGAGTGATTGCTGTGCGAATTCAAGTTGTGGCCCGCTGGGGACTCCAACTGTGGCGCACGAACTGGGGTCGGTTTGATGTGTGCCCGCCGCTGGATTCCTCTGCTGGCTCTCCTGGTCGCCATGGCGCCCTGGTCGGGCTGCCATCACCGCAGAGTTTCCACTCGTTTGGCACCGGTAATCCAGCGCAACTACGGCCTTCATCGCCCTGTGTCGACATTCCGCGTCCCTCATCACCGCGGGTTGCTGGCCTCGCCAGTTCCCTGGCGCGTCCGCCGGTTCGTGGGTACGGAGGGGCATGTTCCGATGATGACCGGGGTCGACCTCGGTCTCGCGGTCCCATCCAACGAACTCGTGCTCGCGCTCACGGTCCAGTCACGCCCAGCTCACTTCTCGGCATCTGTCCCGCTGCGCTGCTAGGGCGCTGCGCGCGCCTGCGCGCCTTCTCCGTACCCGTGCCGAACGCGGTCTTGCCGTCGGCTGATTGAGTCCGCGCCGTATACCCGCCCCGTGCGGGACTGACGCTGGCGCGTCCTCTCATCCGTAGACGCCGATCCCGCCACGAGCATCGTCCGGAGAGTCAACTCATTCGGAATGACCGATCCTCGGGCGAACGCGGTCGTGCGCCTTGGCCTGCGCAAACCCTTCGTCGACGGTGATCGATTCCGTGCATCGTCCGCGCGTGCCATCGCAGCGGTCGCCGATGACGGTGCGCCATCACTGCCTCATTACTGTCGACCTTATACACACGGGAGTGCAAGACTCATGAAACGTTTGAAGCGTGACCTCGCGGTCGTCCTCGCGGTGGCCGCGGTCCTGTCCGTACCGATCGTGCGGGCGCGGGCCGACGACAAATCGTCGCGGCATCGAGCGCATTCGACCACTGACAAGGACCAGGCCGTTCACAAGGGTGAACACGCCACGCCAGTGTCCGAAGCCAGGGCTGAGGAACCGCCCGAGATCAATCTGCTCGATGCCATGAACGCGGGGAAGATCAGCGTCCACGCTGTCGGCCGATCTGACGGCCGGCTCGACGTCTCGCTGACCAACCGCACCCACAAGCCGCTGCGGGTTGTGCTGCCCCCGGGAATCGTCGCTCAGAGTGCCACCGGCCAGATGGGCGGCATGATGGGTGGCATGGGCGGTGGCATGGGCGGTGGCATGGGCGGCATGGGCGGTGGCATGGGCGGCATGGGCGGTGGCATGGGCGGCATGGGCGGTGGCATGGGCGGCGGCATGGGCGGCGGCATGGGCGGTGGTGGCATGGGTGGTGGCATGGGCGGTGGCAGCCGCGGCGGCGGCATGAGTGGCAGGACGATGCCGCCGATGATGGGCATGATGACCCTCGCCCGGCTGATCATGTACTTCTGCGGCGAATACGATAGCTGGGACATGCGCAGTCTGTACATCTCCATGGGTATGCGGGGCGGAATGATGGGTGGTATGGGCGGTGGTATGGGCGGTGGCATGGGCGGTGGCATGGGCGGTGGTATGATGGGCGGCGGCATGGGCATGATGTCCGTCCCGCCGACCGGAGCGCCGTTCGCCGACCTCAAGCCCCGTCAGACCCGCACCTTGCCGACCCGCGTCGTCAGCCTCAGCCCGCCCGACGTCA
>JAKAUH010000664.1 GCA_021818605.1 Planctomycetota bacterium | reverse complement strand
CACCGGTCGGAATCGGCCGGACCCATACGGTTTCCCCTAGCTCGCTCTTGACGGCTCCGAACAACCTCGAGCAGCAGGCCAACGAGGCCGCGGCCAACAATGGCGCCATGACTCCCGGCACGCCGGGCCAGGTGGCACCCTCGACCGTCGGTGGCAACGGGGTGACGAATTCGGCGGGCGGCTACCAGGCCCCCGCGACGGCTCCTACCTCGCTCGATCGCACCAGCACCAATGGCCTCGTTCCGGGTCAAGGGATGCCGGGGAGCGTCTACAATCCCAATGCCGGCGGCCTTCCGGCCCCCGGGACTGTGGGAAGTATCAACAACAACACCGGTATCGCGGGCGCGACGGTCAACCAGGGGGCGGGCTATCCGCAGAACGCCGCGAACTCGAGCGCGGGGTATCCGCAGGCTGTCAATCCGGGCGCTGGCTACTCGCCGGCCAACGTCTACTCGAGCACGCCGTACAACGGGTCGGCCTACTCGTCGTACTATTTCGTGCCGGGTGCTCAGGAGGGGGTCACCCAGTCGTCCCGAATCACCGGCGCCACCCCCGGATACGCGGGGCGCGTGATGCCGGGCATGGCCGGATACAACTCGATCAACCCGATGGGGACCACGATGGCGCCCGGTTATTACTATGCCGGGACTGCCGGAATGCCGTATGCCACCGGCGCGACGACCGGCTACTCAAACACCTACGTGTCGCCGAACTACTACTCGCAGGGGTACGTCATGAGGCCACGGCGTGGGCTGTTCGGTCGCCGCCGCAACCGGGTCGTCTACACGGCGAGCCCTTATGCGACGCCCTACTACGGCAACACGACGTATGGCTCCAACAACGGGATGACCTACAACGGGCCCAGCAACGGCTGGTCGTCCCCCGGCTACAACACGACGGGGTACACCACCGTCACGGCGCCGGGCAGTTACTACTACACCACGGCGCCCAATTGATCCGACCGAGCGGCAACGCGGCAACCCCCGGCGTGGCGCCTGCCGCGCCGGGGCATGCAGTATCATGCCGGACTCGATCCGACGAAACCGCCGGACAGGTTGGCGACTCCGTCGCGTCGATCAACTCATCTCAGTCCGAAAGAGGTTCATAGAGCTCGGGACTACGGCTCTCGATGATCGCGAAGAGGCCGCCGCTGGCGTACTGCTCGAAGTGGGGAGCGGCGCGATGGGCGTCGAGCGCGGCCTGGTCGTCATACTGCTCATAAAGAAAGAACCGACGAGGGTCCGCAGTCGAGCGGTGGGCCAGGTACATCCGGCAACCGGGCTCGGTGCGGGTGGCCTCGGTGAGCCGGGCAAACAGGTCGACGGCCTCCTGTTCGTGGCCCGGCTTGACGACGTATGTCACGGCAACGCAGATCATGGGTCGACCTCCCGGGGTATCGACGGGCGGGATCGCCGCGGTTACGATGCGAGCGGTCCATCATCGCTCGAAGGGTCGAGGCACACCAGCCCGTGGTTCGAGTTGCAGGTCCCAGAGCGAAACCAGGGAGCCAACGAGGCGTTGCCATGAGTGCAACCGAGGTCCGAGCAGAGACCGGAGAAGTCGCCGACCTGGAGCGTATCCGCGCCGAGTTCCCGGCGCTGCGTCGAACCGAGGGCGGCCGGCCCGTGGCCTATCTCGACGGCCCCGGCGGGACGCAGGTTCCCCGCGCTGTCCCGGCCGCGATGACCGATTACCTGCTCGGTCACAACGCCAATACGCACTGGGCATTCCCCACGAGCGCCGAGACCGACGCCCTGCTGGCGCAGTCACGCCGCACGATCGCCGACCTCCTCAACGCCGAGCCAGATGAGATCGCCTTTGGCGCCAACATGACCAGCCTGACGTTTCACCTGGCTCGCGCGCTTGGTCGTTCGCTGGGGCCGGGAGACGCGGTGGTCGTCACTGAGCTGGACCACCACGCGAACGTCGATACCTGGCGAGCGCTCGAGGTGGAGCGGGGCGTGAGCATCCTCCGGGTGAAGATGGTTCCGGAGACCGGGCACCTCGACTGGGACGACCTGGGCCGCTGCCTCAGCGACCACCGGACCCGCATACTGGCGATCGGGGCGGCGTCCAACGCGCTGGGTACGATCAACGACATCGGCCGCGCCGTGGCAATGGCGCGGGAGTCCGAGGCGATGACCTTCGTGGATGCAGTCCACTATGTTCCCCATCAGCTCGTGGACGTGCGGGAGTGGGGCTGCGATTTCCTGGCGTGTTCGGCCTACAAGTTCTACGGGCCGCACGTGGGGATCCTCTACGGTCGTCGCGATCGCCTGGCCCGCCTCAACCCGCCGAAGCTCGAGCCGTCGCCCGACACCGTCCCCGAGCGGCTGGAGACGGGCACCCAGAATCACGAGGGGATCGTCGGCGCCGCGGCGGCGGTGGATTACCTCGCTTCGCTCGCGAGCGACGGAGCGCCGGCGTCGCGTCGCGAGCGGCTTCGGCGGGTCTTCGCGGTTCTGCACGAACGCGGCCGCGCGCTTACGGCGAGGCTGTGGAACTCACTCGGCAGCATCGATGGCGTCCGGCTGCTGGGTCCGCCGCCGGAGGCGCCCCGGACTCCGACCGTCTCGTTCACCCTGGGTGATCGCCCGTCGGCCGAGGTGAGCCATCGACTCGCCGAGCGGGGCGTCTTCGCCTCGCACGGCCACTTCTACGCGGCCACGGTCGCCCGGCGCCTGGGGGTGTCGGAACAGGGAATGGTCCGGATCGGCTGCGCCTGCTACACCACCGATGAAGAGATCGACCGGGTCGTCGAGGGGGTCAGGGAGATCGCCTGCGGAGGTTAGCGCGAACCGGCGACCCGCCGGGAGGAAGCCTCGGGTCGCCGGATTCGATGGCAGACGTTCCCTGCACTCGATCACTCCGGCGGGGGCTCGTACTTGCTCAGTTCCATCACGACGCTCGGTCCGTTCAGCTCAAGCTTCTGCTTGACCACCCCGATCTTCTCGGCGAACCAGTAGGTATTGACGATCTTCATGAGGCCCTTCGGCGTCTGCTGGTCGATCTCGATGGTGCAGGGAATTGTCCGGAACCTGCCCGCCGGGACCTGGATCTCTTGCTGGGCGCCTTGCTTGCAGAGCGCCGTGAGCTGCTGTCCGTCGTTCGCCGTCGTCTTCGTGATCCAGCTCTGGCCGGGCTTGAGAGGATACTTGAGGATGCACAGCGGCGGGTTGTAGGTGACCCCGCCGATTCGGACGCGGAAGATGCCCTTTTCGTTGCTCATCAGGTGCTCGGTCATCTGGCGGCGGACCCCGTCGCTGAAGACCTCGAGCCGCGAAACGGGCTTGCCGTCGAGCGTCTCCTCCTCGGCGATGACGAGGGTGATCTCTTGCTTCTGCGGCTGTCCGATGTCGACCTGGTAGTGCCACCGGGTGCCAACCGCGAGGGGGTAGTATTCCGGGGTCGCGACCCTGGCCGGCTCGTCCTTGGGCCTGGCCGGCTCGCCCTTGGGCCTGGCCGGCTCGTCCTTGGGCCTGGCCGGCTCATCCTTGCTGGCGGATTTCTTCGGTTCGTCCGAGGCGGATTTGGTGGGCTCGTCCTTGGGAGTCTGTTCGGTCTTGCTGGTCGACGCTGTTTGCGCGGCGGCGGCACACGCCGCAATCGCCCAGACGAGCAGGGTGGAGATCACCGTCCTTGCCTTCATCCGGCCCTCCTGGTTGGAAACGTGTCCGACCGCGCCTGTCAGGCGAACCCGGTCGCGGTCGATCCGTGACGGTCGCGGTTCGCGCGGGCGCGAGGAATTGCGCCGCATCATAACGATCCCTGCCAGGCCATGCCAGACGACTTGGCCTGGCAGATCAGTACGAAGCCTGGCGGGCCGGAGCTTCTCGGACGGATGGCTGGACCTGATCGGCGAGGTTTCTGGTATCATTCCAACGGTCCTGTGGCCATGTCGGGTCGATGATCGCCACGGGTGATTCGGCGCGCAGATTTCGAGGTGGAGATTCACGCGATGTTCGACCTCAGCGCGGTCAGGCAGAGTCTGGCCGAGTTCGGACTGGACGGATGGCTGCTGTACGACTTCCGCGGCAGCAACGTCCTTGCCCGGCGGGTGCTGGGACTCGAGTGCCGGCCAGTCGGGTCGCGGCGGTTCTTCTACTTCATCCCCGCGACCGGCGAGCCCAGGAAGCTGGTCCACCGGATCGAGGCCGGAGCCCTCGACGATCTGCCCGGCGAGAAGAGCATCTACCTGCCGTGGCAGCAGCTCGAGGCCGGTGTCGCCGCGTTGCTTCGGGGCTGCCAGCGGGTCGCCATGGAGTACGCCCCGCGGGTGTCAAATCCCTATGTGTCGAAGGTCGACGCGGGCGTGATCGAGCTCGTGCGAGCGACGGGCGCCGAGGTCGTCTCCTCGGGCGATCTGGTCCAGCAGTTCGAGGCGACATGGGACGACGACCAGTGGGCCATGCACCGCGAGGCCGACGGATTCACCCGGTCGGCGTTCGTCCTGGCCTTCGGGCTGATCGCCGACCGTGTGCGCGCCGGCGGGACGATTCGTGAAACGGAGGTCCAGTCGGCGATCATGGATCATTTCCACCGCAACGGGCTCACGACCTACAGCCCGCCGATCGTTGCCGTCGGGCCGCACAGCGGTGATCCACACTACGAGCCGGTCGCCGGCAAGGACGGCGTCATCGGCCGGGATGACTTCGTCCTCATCGACCTCTGGGCCAAGATGGACCGTCCCCGGTCGGTTTACAGCGACCTGACGAAGGTCGGCTACGTCGGCGAGACCGTCCCATCGAAGTACCAGGAGATCTTCGCTGTG
>JAKAUH010000796.1 GCA_021818605.1 Planctomycetota bacterium | reverse complement strand
GGTGTGCTGAAGCTCGACGGCGGCGTCGTGAGCGTGATGATTCGCGGCGATGTCAGCAGCGTCCGCGCCGCGGTCGAGGCCGGGGCCGACGCGGCGGGCCGCGTCGGCGAGCTGCGGGCCGCGCACGTGATCCCGCGGCCGGATCCGGCCGTTGTCCAGGCCTTCGTTGGAGGCCAGTAACCGTGAAAGTGCTCGTCGCCAATCTCGGCAGCACCAGCTTCAAGTACCGCCTCTTCGACATGGACGACCCCGCCGAGCCGGTCCTGGCCCGCGGGGCGATCGAGCGGATCGGTTCGCCGAGCGCCAGGGTCGTCACGAAGTCGTCCCGGGGCGAGCGCGAGCAGGTCGCGCCGATCGCCGATCACGGCGAGGCCGTGCGGCTCTGCCTGGACCAGCTCACCGACCCCGAGATCGGCGTGCTCGCCGATGCCTCCGAGGTCTCGGCGATCGGGTTCAAGGCGGTGCACGCTCGAAACCTGACCGGCGTCCACGTCGTGGACGACGCGGTCCTCGCGGCGATGGAAGCCTTCGCCGATGTCGCCCCCGCGCACAATCCACCCTACACCCGCGCCATGCGGATGCTTCGCGAGCGGTTCCCGCAATTGCCGCTCGTGGCCGCCTTCGAGACCGGGTTCCACCGGACCATCCCCGAGGCCAATCAGCGCTACGCCATTCCCGACGCCTGGGCGACCGAGTTGGGTGTCCGCCGCTGGGGATTCCACGGGGCCAGCCATCGTTACATCTCCTGGCGGATGCCCGAGCTGATGGGGCGCCAGGATATCAAGGTCATCTCGTGCCACCTCGGCGGCAGTTCGTCGCTCTGTGCGATTCGCAATGGCGAATCCGTCGGGTGTAGCCTCGGGATGAGCCCGCAGTCCGGACTGCCGCACAACAACCGCGTGGGCGACTTCGATGTATTCGCCCTGCCGGTGATCCTGCGCGAGACCGGAAAAAGCCTGGAGGAAGTCCTCGATATCCTGGCCAATCAGTCAGGGCTCGAGGGGGTTGGCGGCTCGGGGTGCGACCTCCGCGATATCGAGGCCGCCGCGTCTGCCGGCAACGCGCAGGCTCAACTGGCAATCGACCAGTTCGTCGGCTCAATCCGCCACTACCTGGGCGCGTTCCTCGTCGAACTGGGAGGCGCGGACGCGATCGTGTTTACCGGAGGCATCGGCGAAAACTCGTCGGTCATCCGCTTGGGCGTGTGCCGCGACCTCGGCTGGTTCGGGATCGAGCTCGACCCGACGCTCAATGCCTCGGGTCCCGTCGAGCGCGTCGTCTCCACGCCAGGCTCGCGGGTGCAGGTCTGGACGGTTCCGACCAACGAGGAGATCGTCGTCGCGCGGCAGTCGCGCGAGGTGCTCCAGGGCAAGACGAAGTCGAATTGAAGTGAGGGTGCCGGCTCGATGTTCCTGGCCAGGGTGACGGGCAGCGTGGTAGCGACCCAGAAGGTCGCCTCAATGACGGGGCACAAGCTCCTGACCGTCGAACCCTATCGGGTCGACGACAAGGCTCGCGACCGGCTTGTGCCCACCGGCCGGACATTCGTCGTGGTCGACACCCTGGGCGCCGGCCTCGACGAGATGGTGCTCATCTGCCAGGGTTCGAGCGCGCGGCTGACGCCCGAGACCGAGAAACTGCCGATCGACGCGGTGGTGATCGGTCTCGTGGACACGGTCGACATCGGCGGGCGCGCGATCTTCTCGAACCGCGGAGGGACTTCGTAGGGTGGGCAATGCTCACCGATACGAGAACCTCGGCCGGTGGGCCTCGCCCACCCCACGTCGAATAACAACATTCACGAACAATCCGCTCTATTGAACTCTCCAGGTCAACGGTACCCGCCATGCAAATGACCGAAGACATCATCCGCAACGTCGTCCAGGAGGTCCTGTCCCAGATGGGGAATGGGGCCTCTCTCGGCAACGGCAAGGCCGTGGGCCGCTCTTCGGGCAGCCTGGGTCTGTTCTCCACGGCCGATGAGGCGGTCGCGGCGGCGGACGCGGCCTTCCGCGCTTTCCGCACCCGGCCGCTGGAGGACCGCAAGAAGGCGATCGACTGCATCCGCAGGATCTGCGTCGAGCAGGCCGAGGAGCTGGGTCGGCTGGAGCTCGAGGAAACGAAGATCGGCCGGCTCGACCACAAGATCGGCAAGCTCCGCGACGCGATCCCGCGCGTGCCGGGGGTCGAGTACCTCCGCACGGACAACGACGCGGGCGACGGCGGGCTGACGCTCACCGACTACGCCCCGTTCGGCGTCATCGGTGCCATCACGCCGGTGACGCACAGCCTGCCCACGCTGGCCGGCAACGCGATCAACATGCTGGCCGCGGGCAACACCGTGGTCTTCAACGCCCATCCCTCGGGCATGAAGATCGCCGCCGAGGGCGTGCGCCGGTTCAACCGGGCCATTCGCGACGCGATCGGCCTCGATAACCTGCTCACGATCATCGACCCGCCCACACTCGAATCGGCGAATGACCTGTTCAAGCATCGCGGCGTCCGCCTGCTTGTCGTGACCGGCGGTCCGGCGGTCGCGCGGGCGGCGCTGGCGAGCAACAAGCGGGCGATCGTCGCGGGGCCTGGCAACCCGCCGGTCGTCGTTGATGCGACGGCCTGCCTCGAGAACGCCGCGAAGTCGATCATCGCCGGCGGCTCCTACGACAACAACCTGCTCTGCATCGGCGAGAAGCAGGTCTTCGCCGTGGCTTCCATCTTCGATGCCCTGATGGAGGAGATGGCCCGCCACGGTGGCTTCCGACTCTCGGCGAGCCAGGTTGATGCGTTGACACAGGCCGCGTTCCAGAAGGGGAACGACGGGGCGCTCCACGTTAACAAGGACCTGATCGGCAAGGACCCCGCCGTGCTGGGGCAGTACGCCGGTGTCCGGGTCCCCGATGGCACGGAGATCCTGTTCGCCGAGACGGGCGCCGAGCACCCGTTCGTCGGCCACGAGCAGATGATGCCGTTCATCCCGTTCGTCCGGGTGCCGAATGTCGATCGTGCCATCGCGCTGGCCAGGGAGAGCGAGCAGGGCTATGGCCACACGGCCATCCTGCACTCGCGCGATACGTCGGTCATGTCGAAGATGGGCAAGATCATGGACTGCACCATCTTCGTCGTGAATGGCCCGTGCGTGGCGGGCCTCGGCCTGGGCGGCGAGGGCGAGCTGTCGTTCTCGATCGCGGGCCCGACCGGCGAGGGCGTGACCACCCCACTCACCTTCACCCGCCAGCGCAGGACCAGCCTGGTGGGCGGTATGAGGTTTGTCTGACATGCAACTCGGCCGCGTGGTGGGCACGGCAACGTCCACGCTCAAGCATCCGACGTTCGAGAGCGAGCGGCTCCTGATCGTCCAGCTCGAGACCGCCGCGGGCGGCCCGGACGGCGAGCCTGTGCTGGCTTTCGACCGCCTGGGCGCCGGGCGCGGCGACCGGGTCCTGCTGACCAACGACGGTGCGGCCCTGCAAAAGCTCCTGGGGCCGAACACCCCGGGGCGCTGGAGCGTGATGGGACTTCCGGATTCGAAGGAGGTCAGGCTCCTGGCCTGACGTCAAAAGCAGGTCAGGCCCCTGGCCTGACGTCAAAAGCAGGTCAAGCTCTTAGCCTGACGTTTTCAATGAGCCTGTCAGGCCAAAAGCCCGACCCGTGAGGTGGCGATGCGAATCGGCGAGGTGATCGGTCGAGTGACGATGTCGCGGCTGCATCCGGCCCTTCGGGGCGGCCGCTTCCTGATCGCCCTGCCGATGCCGCTGGCCGCGCTGACCGAGGACTCGCCGGCCCGCGGCGAGGAGGTCATCGTCTTCGACAACCTGGGCGCCGGCCCCGGCAGCATCATCGGAATCAGCGAGGGTCGCGAGGCGGCCAATCCGTTCGGCAAGATCAAAACGCCCGTGGATGCGTTCTGCGCCTGCCTGATCGACCAGATATCCGTGTAATCTGAGGCTCGAGTCCGGAATCCCGAGACCCGCCCTCCCGATTCCCAGGAGGATCCCATGAACAGCAACGGCGCGGTGATGAACGAATGGAAGCTGCGCGAGCAGATGTGCGAGATTGGCCGGCGGGTCTACAACAAGGGATTCGCCGCGGCCAACGACGGCAACATCAGCTATCGCCTGGACGAGGACCGGGTGCTTTGCACGCCGACCCGCGTCTCGAAGGGCTTCATGAAGCCCGATGATCTCTGCATCGTCGACCTCGACGGCAAGCAGGTCTCGGGCAAGCGGAAGCGCTCGAGCGAGATCCTGCTGCACCTGACGGTCATGAAGGCGCGGTCGGATGTGCGCTCCGTGGTCCACTGCCACCCGCCGCATGCCACGGCATTCGCCGTCGCCCGCGAGCCGATCCCCAAGTGCGTGCTTCCCGAGATCGAGGTTTTCCTCGGCGAGGTCGCGATCTCGCCATACGAGACCCCCGGTGGTCAGGGATTCGCTGACACGGTGCTTCCCTTTGTCAAGGACACTGACACGATCCTGCTGGCGAATCACGGGACGCTGACCTACGGCAGCGACCTGGAGGACGCCTATTTCAAGACCGAGATCATCGACGCCTACTGCCGTATCCTCATCCTCGCCCGCCAGATCGGACGGGTGAACTATTACCCGGATGAAAAGGCCGCCGAGCTGCTCCGGCTCAAACCGAAACTGGGGATCGCCGACCCTCGCCTCGAGCTTGGGCTGGAGAACTGCGACCTGTGCGGCAACAGCCTGTTCCGCGACGGCTATGAAGAGAATCCGCCCGAGCCCCGCGTGTTCATCCATCCCAAGATCGCC
>JAKAUH010000821.1 GCA_021818605.1 Planctomycetota bacterium | reverse complement strand
CAGTGGATGGGGAATCAGTATTACCTCACCATCGAGAACCCCCTGAACGCCACCGACACGGTGAACTTCGGCTTCCGGTTCGACATGCTCTTCGGCAACGACTGGCAGTTCACCAAGGACTACGGCCTCTTCGACCACGCGTTCCCCAACAACCACTTCGCCGGGCTCGACCTCCCGCAGATCTACGGCGAGGTCCACCTGCCGATCCTGACCCCGCTCGGCCTCGATATCCGCGCCGGCCGGTTCTACTCGCTCACCGGGTTCGAGAGCCCCCAGGCCATCGCCCGGCCATTACTCTCGGTGCCGTACTCAATGAATTACACTCCGTTCACCTTCTTCGGCGGATATGCGAACCTGCATGTCCACCGCCGGCTGAATCTCTTCAGTGGCGTCATCGATGGATTCGACCGCTGGCCCAATGAGCCCTACAAGTGGGGCTACATCGGCGGTTTCTCGTGGACCTCGCGGAACGAGAAGTGGAACATCGTGATCGGTGGCGCTTCCGCGTATGACCAGCTCCCGATCTTCCCGCCGGCCAATGCCACCGACCTCCCAGTGGGCGTGCCTGGTCCGGGGTTCCTGCCGGGTCGGCGGAATCCCTTCTACAACAAGAGCATGCGGGGCTATCTCGTTGCCGTCGCGACCTACAAGTGGACGGCCAGGCTAACCCAGGCGGTCGAGACCGACGATGTCTGGGATCCGCAGATCCTCGGCTTCGGTGGCCATCCCTACCGCCCGACGGAGGCGTCTTACCACGGCTTCGTGAACTGGTTCCTCTACCAGATCACCCCCAAGTTGACAGGCGTCTGGCGGAGCGAGATCTTCTGGGATCCTTACGGCCTCGCGACCGGGAACGCCGATAACTATCACGAGATCACCCTGGGCCTCGTCTACAAACCGCGAGAGGACATCTGGATTCGCCCCGAGGCCCGCTATGATTGGTCACAGTTTACACATCCGTACAGCGACGGGACTCGAAACAGCCAGTTGACCCTGGCATTCGACGTCATCTTCCTCTTCTGACGTGAGGTCCGCGCAGAGCGGCCTCGAGATCGCGGACCACACCCGGACCCAGGACGGGCCCCGGTAAGACCAGGAGGGTCAATTGATGCCACGATGGAAAACCATGAGAGCGGTGGGGATGCTCGGCCTCGCCATCGCTGGTTCCGCCCACGCCCAGACACCGTCGGCGCCGGCGCTGCCGCAGCCGCGGAGCGCACCCGCCGCGCCGCCGACCTACTCAATCGCGCTCCACGCCCGGCACGCCTGCGTTACGCCTCATGCCCACAAGCTGGCGCGCGCTGAGGGCGGCTTCATCGACGTGACCACGCCGGCGCCCAACATGCTGACCACGACGATGACCGGCACGGCCGCCGCAAACAGCTATCTCTGTTGCACCGGTTCCGCCGTCGAGAAGTTCCAGCTCGTCCAGGAGTTCGAGATCACCTGCTCCGATCCTGCCCAGCGGCTCGTGTCGCTGGCGCTCGACACCTCGCTCGTCGGGTTCGTCCGCAGCAAGGGGCGTGCCGGTGCGTGCGTGCGACGCGCCGACATCTGCGTGACGCCGATGGACATGCCGGCCACGCCGATGACCGTGGCCTATCCCCCGCTCTGCGTTGAGGGGAAGGCCGGCCAGCTCTGCAACCAGCATCTTCCACCGCTGGAGGTCCCCGCGCTGCCGGTCGGCCGCTATACCCTGACCGCGACCTTCGTCCTGGAGACCCAGGCCGCGGGCGTGTGTGACTCTCACGCTGTCGCCGATTTCTCCCCCAGTACCGCCCTGCCCCCCGAATGGGTCCGCACCCGTGACCCGTTCCAGGGAGTCGACAAGAAGTCCTTCGGCTTCTCCGCGACACTCACCGCCTCGGCGCCGACCGCGGCCACGAACGGCGAGACGGCCTTCCGCACCCCGGAACGTGATCCCCAGATTCGCCAGATGGCCTCATCCAGCCGCCTGCAACCGTCCCCAGGCCGGATCCCAACTTCGATGGGCGAACCCGTGCGCGTCACCTCGCCCGCCCGATAAGACCGATCCCTGAAGGAAATCGGGGGAACGTCTTCCCGACCCTCGATTTTCCGGCCCCGGCGCGATCTCAATCTTCACCGAAGCCATTCGTTGAGAGCCATGAAAGGACAATGAACCTCAATCCTCGCGATTTTTTTCGTCGGTAGGGTCTTCCAGAGCGCCTCGGATGAAGTTATCATGTGCGAGTTCTGGGGATGAACACCAAGCGTCTCCGGCACACGCGATTCACAGTTCCGAGCCGTGGCCACCACGGCACCTCGCCGCTACTCCTCTCCTGGCGGCGGGTCCATATCGCCGGTTCCCTGGCGGTATGATAACATCAGCATCACATACAACCGGGTAGCACCATGTCGAACTCTTCGTGTTCGCCGTCCAGCCGGCGTGCATTCCTGCGGGTCGGCGTCGTTGCTGGGCTCGCGCTGGTCGTGGGCTGCGACCAGCCAGGTCCGACGAAGGTCGAGACTCCGCCGGTTGAAAAGGGCAATCGGAGTAAACTCGACAGGTTGAAGGAAAAGGCCCCGCCGGCCAAGTCGTGAACAGGCAGCTTCATCCCGCTCTCCGGCCGTCCTCCCCAACCGGATGAAGCCGTCCAGTCATTTCATGCATCATCATGCGTAATGCATCTCTGGACCACAGGAGGAACACCCATGAGCCGAAGGTCTCGCCGATTCTCGTCCCGCGGTTTCACGCTGATCGAGCTGCTGGTGGTCATCGCGATCATCGCCGTTCTCATCGCGTTGTTGCTCCCCGCCGTGCAGGCGGCGCGCGAGGCGGCCCGCCGCGCCCAGTGCGTCAACAATCTCAAGCAGATCGCGCTGGCCGCGATGAACTACCACGACCAGCAGGGCTCATTCCCGGTCGGGGCGATGCTCAAGCCCGACGTGGATTTCGGCTACTCCTACGTCGAGGATCAGAGCACGTTCGTCTCGATGCTCGGCCAGTTCGAGCAGATGCCCCTGTACAATGCCATGAATTTTAGCCGCAGCATCTATTCTGGGCCCAACAGCACGGTCTACGCCACGGGCCTGAGCAGCCTGTGGTGCCCGAGCGACGGCCAGATCGCCGGAAAGACGTCCAGTTTCGGCCCGTATTACGATAACCCCAACTTGACGGTTGCCTACACCAGCTACGCCGGATGCGCGGGAACCTGGTATCCGGAGATCCTGTTCTACTGCGGTGTGCAGTATCCGAACTCGATGAGCTCATGCCCGCAGTTCCAGCCGATTGTGAACAGCATGACCGGCATCTACCGGTACAGCCTGCCGACGAACATCGCGGCGATCACCGACGGGACGTCGAACACGCTCCTGTACGCGGAGAAGGCCAACGGCATCCTCACCCCCAGCGAATCGATGTGCTTCAACTGGTGGGGCGACTGTGTCTCGGGAGATACGCTCTTCACGACGCTCTACCCCATCAACGCCTACAAGAAGGTCCCCAACGTCGCCGACGAGTATGACTACTCGTGGGTCGAGGGCGCGTCGAGCTTCCACCCCGGCGGAGCCAACTTCGCCTTCGCCGACGGCTCGGTCCATTTCCTCAAGGAATCGATCAGCACCTGGCCCTACAACCCGGCGACCGGCAAGCCGACGGGCGTCGTGGACAACAGCGGCGTGTATACCCTCGTCCCCGGCACCCGGATGGGCGTGTACCAGCAGCTCTCCACCCGGAACATCGGCGAGGTCATCAGCTCCAATGCCTACTGAGGAGGCAAAGGGACTGACGGCCCTCATCGACCAGCAGCCGTCTACGGTCGAGGTACTCGCCTGCCTCGACCGTGGCTTGTCTCATTCTGCAACACATCAGGCCACGATCCGAAGGCAATGACCCCACTGCTCAATTAGACAGACCTTACAAGAGGTAAGCGAGTAGGATATCTTTGCTACTACGGCGTTCGATTCCATGCGATACGGCAGCGACTCCCGATTGCGACGAACCCGTCCCCTCTCGTTCGATGTTGGGGCCCTGGCCGCTCGGGCCTCCAGCTGCGAGCCAGATGAGCGACGGGTTTCTCAGAACAGGAGTCGAGTGGGGGCGTTAGACGCCCTCGCGGTGCTCTGGAGAAAACCGGCCTCGGATTCGGCCTGGTTGATCGGTCGGGCTCCGCGGGCCGTGCAAAACAAGGGGCCCAGCCGACCATGCATCACTCAAAGCGAATGGGCTGACCAGGATTTCCACAGAGCACCCTCGCGGTGTTTCCCTGGTCCACTTTGTCCGCCCGCGACGTTCAATCCCGGTCCCGGACGCAGGCGTCCTCCGACGCCTGCAGGCCGACTCTCTCTGTCTGTCGTCCCGACCTCGGAGCGTGTCAACGCGGGCCCCACGATGTCTGCTGGAGAACTGATTGCCATGAAGCCGTACCGATCCGCCTCGTGCGTCGCCTTCTCGACCCTGAGCACCCTCGCCCTCGTCGGCGGACTGGGAATGTCCGGTTGCGGTCCGTCTGAGGTCGGATCGGCGCCCTCAAGCAAGGGGCAGGTCTCGGAATTCCTGAACAAGGAACAGGGAAGCCAGATCGCCGGCCAGAAGCCTGGCAAGGGCCCCCAGTCCATCAAGTCCAAGCTGTTCAAGGCCGGAGGCTCGAGCCCCAAGTCGGAATGATTCCATCTCCCTCGATCCCGTGCCGCACCCCGCAAGGCTTCCTTCATCGCTTTCGGGGTGTGGCCATCCCCCAGGTTTTCGTACCATCCCTCTGTCCTGGAGATCCTCCATGAAAAGCGATCCTGCCTTTCGCACCTCAAGACGC
>JAKAUH010001023.1 GCA_021818605.1 Planctomycetota bacterium | reverse complement strand
CTATTTCCGCCGCGAGATCGAGGTCCTGCGGGATCTCCTGATGCCCGGCGGGCAGGGCCATCCGGGGATCGTCGCCTTCTACGAGATTTACGAGATCGAGGGGCAGTTCCAGCTCGTCATGGAATACGTGGACGGCAAGAATGCCCTCGAGTGGACGAGGGCCCTCAAGGAGCCTCTGTCGATCAGCGCGGCTGCGCAGATCGGCCGGCACCTCCTGTCGGCGCTGCACTATGCCCATTCCAAGGGCTACGTCCACCGCGACGTCAAGCCGTCCAACCTGCTGGTCGTCGGGTCGCCCCGGCATCCGCGCGTCAAGCTGACCGATTTCGGGCTGGCCAAGAGCTTCGACGAGTCGGAAGGGCTGATCACTCTCACGCGTCAGGGCGACATCGGCGGCTCGGTCGGCTTCATCTCGCCCGATCACATCCGCGACTTCCGCGAGGTCCGGGCGCCGGCCGATATCTACTGCGCGGCCGCGACGCTCTTCTACCTGCTGACCAGCCGCTATCCCTACCTGGGCTTCGACCCGCGTCAGCCCGGCTCGTACGAGATCATCCTCCAGAACCCGCCGGTGCCCATCCGGGCCTTCCGCCCCGATGCGCCGGATGGCTTCGAGCGAATTCTCCTCAAGGCCCTGCAAAAGCAGCCGCGCGATCGCTGGAAGTCGGCGCAGCAGATGGCCGACGCCCTCCGGCCCTATGCCACGCCGTCCACCTGCTGAGGTGTCAGCCGCACCCGGCGCGGCCGCCCCGCCAGGATTCCCTCCGCGGCCACGTCAAGGGCGTTCTCTGGACCCGGGCTCGTGGCTACAATCACACCTCGGACACCCGGTCCGAGATCCCGTGAGCCGAGCGGCTCGCATCCTGGCAAATCCGAGTTGATCGGCCCAATCTTGGCAGGATAAATCGCGTATGATATCATGCGGGTTCCTGGACTGGCCGGGACCATGATTGAAGAGGGATGAGCGTTGGAGCAGTTCGGCACGGTGGCGATTCTGGGAGTTGGGTTGATCGGCGGGTCCATCGGTCTGGCCCTGCGCTCGCGCGGCCTGGCGAGAGAGGTGGTCGGGATCGGGCGACATGCGGGTTCGATCGACGAAGCCGTTCAGCGAGGTGCGATCGACCGCGGTACGACGGAACTCCGGCAGGGGATCGCGTCGGCCGACGTCGTCGTCGTCTGCACCCCCGTTGATCGGGTGGCTGAGGATGTGCGGCTCTGCGCCGGGGTAGCCGGCCCGGATGTGCTGATCACGGACGCCGGTAGCTCCAAGCGGCAGATCGTCGACCTGGTTGAGCGGCAGCCGCAATCCTCAGGGGTCTTCGTCGGGGCTCATCCCGTGGCGGGATCGGAGAAGAAGGGGGTCGCCCACGCCCGGGGGGACCTGTTCGAGGGTCGTCCCTGCGTTCTCACGCCGACCTCGTCCACTCCGCCCGACCGCCTGAGCCGGGCTCGCCGCTTCTGGTCGAGCCTCGGCTGTCGGATCGTCGAGATGACGCCTGCGGAACACGATGAGATCCTCGCCTACACCAGCCACCTGCCTCATGCCGTCGCCGGCGCGCTTGCCTCGGCAGTACCCGCCGACTGGTTGCCCCTGGCCGCCGGTGCTTTTCGGGACTGTACCCGCGTGGCCGCGGCGGATACCGCCCTGTGGACCGCCATCTTCCGCGAGAACCGCGGGGCACTGCTCAAGGCTCTCGACTCATTGCGAGAGCGGCTCGCCTCATTTCAGTTCGCCCTGATGACCGATGATGAGGACGCCATCCGGCGCTGGTGGGATGAGGCCCGGCTCCGCCGCGAACGCTTCGAGCGGCTCCCCGGCAACCCGGGTGTGGTCTCTGGCCAGTCCCCGGCCCGCAACCTTCCCTGACCGAATCCGCCCCGCATGGAACCGATGGACTTTATCTTTTCCGCCACAGTTTGTAATATGAACCAAAAAGAAACGAAACGCGACTCTCGCCCTTGCCATTGACGACGAAGTGACCTCGCAGCCGGCCTCGAGACAGACTCCGCGATCATCCCACCGCTTGCCGATCTCCCGCCGATCGGGGAACGTCGGAGCCGCCGGCCTGCGTGGGGCAGCCGCCCCGCAATTCGCGAGATTCGCCGGGGCCGCGAGGTCGAGGCGCCCCTGGCCTGCGGCGACTGCCGGCTCGACGCGGCCGCCGGTCGCGGTGACGATAGGATTCCGACGCCGGCCGCGCGACCGCCGCGGCGGAGGCCGCGCCAGGACCTTGACGCGGCGAACCCATTCAACCGCTCCGAGGACGCTTGATGAGCACGATCTGGCACATCGACATCACGCCGGGCCGCGGCGAGGACGATCACACCGGCGCCCGCCTGGCGACCGAGGCCGCTGAGCTTGGCCTCGGCGGCGAGTGGTTCATCCGCGCCAGCCGTGGGTTCTTGCTCGAGGGCGGACTCGGCGAGGCGGCGGTCCGCCGCGCCGCCGTCGAGATCCTCAGCGACCCGGTGGTCGAGGCCATCGAGGTGCGGCCGGTCGCTTCCCCGTCGGCGGACGGCAGCCATGGCGCGATCGTGCACGTCCTGCCGAAGCCAGGAGTTACCGATCCCGAGGCCGAAAGCGCGCTGAGCCTCCTGCGCGATTCGGGATACGACGTCTCGGCCGTCCGCACGGTCCGCAGCTACCGCGTCGATGGACCCGCCGGGGCGCTCCCGCGGCTGGTCTCGCGACTGCTGGCCAACGACGCCGTGGAGGATGCGGTCGTCGGGTCGCTGGCCATCGAGCGCCTCGGCCAGGGGAACGATTATGAGTTCCGCCGTGTCGATGTGCCGATCCGGGACCTCGACGACGACGCGCTTCTGGCCCTGAGCCGCTCCGGCCAGCTCTCACTGAGCCTCGCCGAGATGCACGCGATCCGCGAGCACTTCGCCGCGATCGGCCGGGATCCCACCGACTGCGAGCTCGAGACGATCGCGCAGACCTGGAGCGAGCACTGCTCGCACAAGACGCTCAAGGGGCGGATCGCCTTCGAGGGCCGGACGATCGACAACCTGCTCAAGGAGACGATCTTCGGCGCCACCCGGCGGCTGGGGCTCGACTGGCTGGTGAGCGTCTTCAGCGACAACGCGGGCGTGATCCGGTTCGACGACCAGCATGACGTTTGCTTCAAGGTCGAGACCCACAATCATCCGTCGGCGATCGACCCGTACGGCGGCTCCAACACGGGCCTGGGCGGCGTGATCCGCGACGCGCTCGGCACCGGCCTGGGGGCCAGGCCGATCTGCAATACCGACGTTTTCTGCGTGGCGCCGCCCGACCTCGATCCCGCCGCCGTCCCCGCCGGAGTGCTGCACCCGAAGCGCGTGCTCAAGGGAGTTGTCGCGGGCGTGCGCGACTACGGCAACCGCATGGGCATCCCCACCGTCAACGGCGCGCTGGCGGTTGACCCGGCCTACCTGGCCAATCCCCTTGTCTTCTGCGGGACGGTCGGCGTCCTTCCGCGCGGGATGGCATCGAAGCACGTCGAGGCGGGCGATCGGATCGTCGCGATCGGCGGCCGGACGGGGCGCGACGGCATCCACGGAGCGACTTTCAGCTCGGCCGAATTGACCGCGCAGAGCGAGAGCGTCTCCGGCGGTGCCGTGCAGATCGGCAACGCCATCACCGAGAAGATGGTCCTCGACGTGATCGTCCAGGCCCGCGACCGCCGGCTGTTTCGCGCGATCACCGACTGCGGCGCCGGTGGCTTCAGCTCGGCCGTCGGCGAGATGGGCGCCGAGCTCGGTGCCGAGGTCGAGCTCGAGCGCGCGCCGCTCAAGTACGCCGGGCTCTCCTACACCGAGATCTGGATCTCCGAGGCCCAGGAACGGATGGTGCTGGCGGTCCCGCCGGAAAAGTGGCCCGAGCTGTCCGAGCTCTGCCGTCGCGAGGGAGTCGAGGCCACCGACCTGGGCACCTTCGTCGCCACCGGCCGGCTGACGCTTCGCTACGGCGGCCAGCTCGTCGCCGACCTGTCGATGGATTTCCTTCACGAGGGCCGGCCGACCGTCGTCCGCGAGGCCACCTGGACCCGCCCGCCCGAGCGGCCGCTCACCGTCCTCGCCGCCCGCGACTTCACCGACGACCTGCGCACTCTGCTGGCGCACTGGGACGTCTGCAGCAAGGAGTGGATCGTCCGCCAGTACGACCACGAGGTCCAGGGGCGCACGGTTGTCAAGCCGCTCGTCGGCGACCGGGACGACGGGCCGGGTGACGCCTCGGTCGTCCAGCCGGTACGCGGCTCGACTCGAGGGCTGGCCGTCGGTTGTGGGATCAACCCGCGCTATGGCCGGCTCGATCCCTACGCCATGGCCGGTTGCGTCATCGACGAGGCGATCCGCAATTGCGTCGCGGTCGGCGCCGACCCGGCGCGGATCGCCGTGCTCGACAACTTCTGCTGGGGGAACACCGAGCGGCCCGAGACGTTGGGCTCGCTGGTCCGCGCGGCGGAGGCCTGTCGCGACGTCTCGCTGGCGTATGGAACCCCCTTCATCTCGGGCAAGGACAGCCTCAACAACGAGTACACGCACGAGGGGCGGAGCCTGGCGATCCCTCCGACCCTCCTCATCAGCGCCATCGGAATCGTCCCGGACGTGCGCGGCTGCGTGACCATGGACCTCAAGGAGCCGGGTAACGCTCTGTATCTCGTGGGGGCGACACGCCGCGAGCTCGGCGGTTCGCTCTGGGCGTCGATCCGTGGCGAGCCCGGCGGGCAGGTGCCTCGCGTCGACGAATCGCACGCGCCGGCCGTCTTCCGGGCGCTTAGATCAGAA
>JAKAUH010000617.1 GCA_021818605.1 Planctomycetota bacterium | reverse complement strand
GATCGACTGGACCAGATGCTTGACGATCGAGAGACCCAACCCGGTCCCACCCACCTCGCGACTGCGGGCCTTGTCGACTCGGTAGAACCGCTCGAAAATGCGCGGTAGCTCGTCGCGAGGGATGCCGATGCCCGTGTCGGCCACCTCGAGTACGACCGAGTTCCGGTCGGACCAGCAGCGGACGCGCACTGAACCATGCTCGGGCGTATACTTGATGGCGTTGTCCACCAGGTTATCAGTGATCTGGCGGACGGCCTCCTCGTCGGCGCGGATCAGGGCGTGCTCATCGAGGCCCTGTCGCTCCAGCGAGATTGCCTGGCCCTTGGTTTCGGCCCGGTCGCGATGGGCCACGACGCACGCCTCGATGACGGCGAGCGGGTCGAGCGGCCGATGATCGAAGACCTCCTGGCCGCTCTCGAGCCGGGCCAGGCTGAGGAGGTCGAGGATCAACAGATTCAGACGCTCGGCCTGCTCGTCGATCCGCTCGAGGAACCGGACGTTGACCGAATCGTCGTGGAGGGCCCAGTCCAGCAGGGTCTCGGTGTAGGCCTTGATCGAGGCCAGCGGGGTCTTCAGCTCGTGCGACGCATTGGCAACGAAGTCCTGGCGCATCCGTTCGAGCCGCCTGAGCTCGGTCACATCGCGAAACACGAGTACAGCGCCGGGCGACGGCTGGCCGGGCAAAGGGGTCCCGCGCACCGCCAGGCAGCGAGCCAGGCTGGGTGCCCGCGCATTCCCCTCACGGCTGGTCAGGATCACCTCTGACTGGTACGCCTGCGGCGCGGGGAGACGCAGGGTGATCTCGATGGCCTCCTGGACCTGCGGGCTGCGGATCAACTCGGGGATCAGCCGGCCGACTGAGTCGGGGTCCAGGGCAAACAGCCGGTTGGCGCCCGCGTTGGCGAATAGCAGGCGCAGGCGGGCATCCACCGCGATGACCGCCTCGGCCAGGGCCTCGAGCACCACGTTGAGCTGCTGTCGATCCTGCTCGAGCCGGGCGATTCGCGCATGGACGTCGGCCGCCGAGTTGTTGAAGGTGGCGGCGAGCCTGCCGAGCGGGCCGGACGCGGTCGCGCGGACCCGGTGCGGCTTGAGTCCTCGCCTCAGCTCGTCGAGTCCCCGCGCGATCTCGCGCGCCGTCCTCGACCACCGCCAGGCGAAAACGGCCGCGGCCGTCGCCGCGACGAATGCCAGCCCGATGAGGGCCGTCTGCATGCGCTTCCCCCGCCAACCCCGAGCCAACCGATCGCCTCGAGGTCGCGTCCCGTCACGTCCCGTCCCGACCCGGGCCGACCCGGACCCATCCTCGACAAGTATCGGCCCCGGCGCGAGTTCGGTCAACCCCCGGCGGCCGCGCTCACGGGGGCGGAGTCCTCGTCGTCCACCGGCAGCGGCCGGTGGGACTTCTCAGCTTTTCTTCGGCAGATCGTACAGAAGGAATACCCGCGCTTGTGCGCCTGCGAATGATCGGCGAACGTGACCAGCCTGGACCTGTCCGAATTCCTGACGTAGGAGCAATCCGAGAAATGGTATTTGTCGCTCCCCGCCGTGGCGACGAGCGCGGGTCCGGGCGAGGCCGGCGGCACCACGGCTGCCGCCTGAGCCTCGCCGGCCGTCCTGGACTGAGTGACAGGGCGATCATCACCCCCGCGCGGACCGCGATCCGCCTCGCGGCCAGGAAGGCGCATCAGGGCGATCAGTGCCGCCAGCATGGCCGCCGTGCCGGCCAGCCGGAGAGCCAGCCGCGGCGTGACGGGCGGCCACCTCTTCCGGCGTCCGGGGCCTGTCATCCAGGCCTCGACGGCCTCGGCCAGTGCCCGCGCCGACGGATAACGGTCCGCCGGATCGCTCGACATCGCCCGCGCGCAGATCGCGTCCAGCGCGGTGGGTACCGCTGTGTCGGACGTCCCAGCGCCGTGGCGGGGTGACGGACCCTCGTCGGGCTCGATCGGTCCGCCGGGCTCGACGTTCGACCCGCTCCGACGGCGGCCGTGGAGCAGCTCGTGGAAGATCACTCCCAGGCTGTAGACGTCGCTCCGCTCGTCGGCCTGCTTGCTCTGTCCGCGCGCCTGCTCGGGGCTCATGTACGCCGGAGTGCCGACCACCACGCCGTCGCGGGTCAGGTCCGAATCCACGTCCGACCGCCTCGCCAGGCCGAAGTCGATCAGTCGCGGCCGGCCCCGGTCGTCGATCATGACGTTGCCCGGTTTGATATCGCGATGCACCACGCCCATCGAATGCGCATGACCCAGCGCGTCGGCCAGATCGCGGACGATCGTCGCGGCGGTGAACGGGTCCATCCGCTGGCGGTCGCGATACCACCACAGAGGCCGGCCGCTGACGAGCTGGTAGGCAACCCAGCACTGTCCCTGATCGAACCCCGCATCGTGCACGGTGACAATGTTGGGGTGGTCGAGCCGCGCCACCGCGCGTGCCTCACGGAAGAACCGCTCCATCACCCGCGCGCTCGGCTCGGGCTGCTTGAGCACCTTGAGCGCCACGTCGCGGTCGAGCCGGGGATCATAGGCGAGGTAGACGTGCCCGAAGCCACCGTCGCCGAGCCGCTCGCGAAGCTGGAACCGGCCCAGCGAGCCGAGTGTCCCGCGGGTCCACGCCGTCGTCCAGTCGATCATCTCGGGCGAGTCGGTGACCTCCGAATCCGGCGCCGTACGGATGCGGGTCTCATCCTCGTCGGGCGTGACCCGGCTCAGCCGGCTGTCGACCAGGCGTCCGCAGTGCGGGCACGGCATCGCCGAGATCGGCGATGCCTCCGATCCCAGCTCCACGCTCCGCAGGCAACCCTCGCACACGACACGGATCGGCAAGCTCATCTCGAACCCTCGCGCGGAATCAGGGCGCCCGGGCCGAGCGCGATCCGCCGGGCTCAAACGATGCCCGCACCCGCGCCCTTTCCGGCCCTCCCTGAGCACACTAGTACGCCGTTGCCGCAATGCAACTCGCTTCGGTCGCCTCCGCCCCGTGTCGAGCCGTGTCGCGCCGTGTCGCGCCGCGCCGTGTCGTGTCGTGCCGTCTTGCGTTTCGGCCTCCTCAATTGCAGCTCGACCGGGTTTCCCCTAACCTGGGTTCGGCCTCGGAGACGCCAGACGTGCTTCCGACACCCCCGACGCCGGAGCCTCACCGACATGCTTTCCCGCCGTCTCGTCTCGATCGGTCTCATCGCTTTCTTCCTGGCCGCGGCCGCCGCGCGCCCGAGCCCGGCCGCGCCGCCGGGCTCGCCCACCTCGGATCCCCGACTCGCCGGCGCTTATCGCTTCGAGCGCGACGGCTGGGTCTACATCCACCTCGAAGGCTCGCCCAAACGCATCGGCTTCCAGCACGGCGTCCTGCTCGCCCCCGAGATCGGCGACCTGCTCCGAGTCATCAAGCCGTTCCTCGAGCGCTCCACCCGGCGAACCTGGGCCTTCTACCGCGAGGCGTCCGAGAAAATGCTCTGGCCTGGCGTCGCCCCCGAGTACCGCCGCGAGATCGACGGTATCGTCGCCGGACTCGCCAGCAAGGGCATCGCCGCCGACCGCTGGGACATCGTCGCGCTCAACGCCAACCAGGAGCTTCCCTATTATTACGTGCCCTGGCTCGACCGCCGCGAGGGCAAGACGCCCACCTCGCACGCCCCGGGAAACTGCAGTGCCTTCATCGCCACCGGCAGCTACACCGCCGACGGCAAGATCGTCATCGGGCACAACGCCTGGACGAATTACATCGTCGGCACGCGCTGGAATATCCTCTTCGACATCAAGCCCGAGTCCGGCGCTCGCATCCTCATGGACGGCCTGCCCGGTGTGATCACCAGCGATGACGACTTCGGCGTCACCTCGGCCGGCCTTGTCATCACCGAGACCACCATCACGCAGTTCGAGGGCTGGGACCCGAAGGGAAAGCCCGAGTTCGTCCGCGCCCGCAAGGCCATGCAGCACGCCCGATCGATCGACGAATTCGTGGCCATCATGCTCGATGGCAATAACGGTGGCTATGCCAACGACTGGCTACTCGGCGACATCAAGACCGGCGAGATCGCCCTCTTCGAGCTGGGGCTGAAGCACCACATGGTCAAGCGGACCCGCGACGGCTGCTTCTACGGCGCGAACTACCCGGAATCGCCCAGGCTCCGCCGGGAAGAGACGACGTTCAACCCCAGGAACAGTGCGTCATCACCCAACGCGCGTCGGACCCGCTGGGGACAGCTCGTCGCCAGGCACAGGGGGAAGATCGACCTCGACCTTGCTCGCCGGTTCGAGGCGGACGACCTCGACGTGATCACCGACAGACGCGAGGCCAATGAGCGAACGCTCTGCGGCCGGGTCGAGATCTCGCCCCGCGGTGTGCCCGAGTGGGACTGGCCGCCCTACTTCCCGGGCGGCACCGTCCAGTCGAAGGTCACATCGGCCGTGCTCGCCGGCCGTATGGCCCTCTGGGCCGAGGTCGGACACCACGGCTCCGATTTCCTCACCGGCCCGTTCCTCGCGCAGCATCCCGAGTACAACTGGACCCGAGGACTCATCAAGGATATGAAGGCCGCCCCGTGGTCGCGATTCGAATCCGGCATGGACACGGTCGGCGGGACCGCGAAACGTTGAGCCCGAAAGCGACCCCGAGGACCGCCGCTGCTCCACGCCTATTCGTGGAAGAGTGGAACCGCGAAAAACGCAAAAAAGAAAATGATCCGCGAGAGAGCTAAGAACCCGGCGGGTTCCGGTGTTTCCAGGGGTAAACGGCTTGTTATTACCTCGGCAAGAAAGCTCCTCACAAACCATTG
>JAKAUH010000195.1 GCA_021818605.1 Planctomycetota bacterium | reverse complement strand
CGGCCTGGAAATGGGCAACTCTCCGGTCGATGTCACCCACCGCTTCGTCGGTAACGTTATCTACGACCTTCCGGTCGGCCGCGGCCTCACGTGCTGCCGCAACCTGGGCCGCGCCGTCCAGACGATCTGGGGCATCGCATCGGCCAGGAACCGGAACCACGCCTCGCTGGCGCGCAGCGCCTCCTCCAGGCGCTTGCGTTCGGAGGTGTCCTGGACAATCGCGATGCAGTAGGCGGGCCGGCCGTCCTCGTCGCGCTGGAGCGATACGGTCAAGTCGACCCAGATGATCGAGCCATCCTTGCGGATGTAACGCTTCTCCATTGAGTAGCTGGCTCGCTCGCCCCGCAGGAGTTGGCCGTAGAGCTCGAGGTCGGCCGCCAGGTCATCGGGATGGGTAAATTCCATCCAGGTTTTTGTATTCAGGTCCTCGCGGGTGTAGCCGAGGATCTCGCAGAACTTCTGATTGATGCGCACGACGCGGCCTTCGAGGTCGACGTGGTCGATGCCGACGGCGGCGTTCTCGAATGTCCCGCGGAACATCCCTTCGCTCTGGCGCAACGCTTCCTCGGCCCGCCGCCGCTCCGTCATGTCGCGGAAGTAGACCGACAGCCCGTCGGCCGACGGGTAGGCCCGGACCTCGAGCCACGACTCCAGCGGTGCATAATACTCCTCGAATGTGACCGGCCGGCCCGTGGCGCTGGCATCCTGGTACATCCGTTCGAACGTCGAGCCGATCGCCTCGGGGAACTCATTCCAGAGGACCTTGCCCAGCAACTCGTCCCGCGAGCGGCGCAGGAGTGACTCCGCACGGGGGTTGATGTAGGTGAACCGCCAGTCGTGGTCGAGGGTGAGGAAGGCGTCGGTGATGCTCTCCAGAATGCGCGTCACCCTGGCATGGGCCGCCTCGGCGGACTCCTTCGCCGCCCGCGATTCCTCCTGGAGCTGTCTTCGCTCGGAAATGTCCTGCACGATGGCGATGACGTAAGTGGGCATCGCCGCCGCATCGCGACCCAGAGAGACGGCCAGGTCGATCCAGACCGGCGAGCCATCTCTGCGGATGTAGCGCTTCTCCAGGGAGTAGGTGGCGAGGTCTCCCCGCATGAGCCGGGCATACTGCTCGCGTTCGGCGGCCAGGTCCTCGGGGTGCGTGATGTCGTGCCAGGTCTTTTGAAGCAACTCATCGCGGGTGTAGCCGGTGGTCTGGCAGTACTTATCATTCACACGGAGAAAGCGGCCGCCGGCATCCTGGTGGGCGATGCCGACGGCGGCATTCTCGAACGTACCGCGGAACCGCTCCTCGCTCTCACGTAGAGCCACCTCGGCATGCAGGCGCTGGAGCACCGCGGCCATCTGGTTGGCCCCCACGGTAAGGAATAAACGGTCTTCTTCGCTGGGAAAGGCCGGCCGCCGCGAAGCGGCGGCCAGGACGCCGCTTTGCTGGCCGCACCCGATGGGGACGACGACCAGGTGCAGCGTGCCGCGACCGACAGGGTTCAGGACCGTCAGCACCGGATCGATACTTGCACCGTCCAGCCAGGGCGAGAGCGCCCGGACGATGTCCCGGGTCTGATCGGCGGACGGAGCCCCGCCCGCCGTGCGCGCGGCTTCGATCTCCTGTCCGTTTGTCTGCCCGGGCAGGCGGAGATAAACCACGTCCAGGCGCAGCGTCGAGAGGAGCACCTCCGCGAGCCCCTCGGCGACCTGAAGCGGCCGGTAGCCAGCCCAGACGGTTGGGAGCGCCGAGAGGGCCACCAGGTCCCGCATGGTGCGGCGAAGGGTTCGTGTCTCGTCCGCGCCTGTTTCCACAGCCCAAAGGATCCCCTCAGCTCACGCCCGCGCCATTCGTTCCTTCCCGTTCGCGAAGCTCGCGCAGGAACTCGTCGGGCGGCACGTAGAACGGGTTCTCCTGGAGGATGCCGCCAATGATCACCGCCGCGTGCACGCGCAGCGCGTCCATGATTACCGAAGCACTGAACCTGGACACGTCGTAGGTACAGCAGACCGGATCGTCGTACTTGCTGAACATGGTGTTGATTCGGCATTCGTACTCGATGAGGTCGTGGACCCCGGGCCGGTCGAGCAGCGCCCAATCCGTGCCGGCCACGAATCGGGTCAGGGGATACCCCTTCTTCTTCCCTTCGAGTAACTCCCTCTCGAACAACGAGATCTGCCGGTGCTGGTCGAAGTACCCGTCTTGCAAGTAGGTATCCTCCCAGTGGCGGACGACCAGCCGTTCCTCGGCCTCCGCCCCGGCCGTATCGATGCTCGCGTCCTGCAAGCGCCGTAGATGGTCCTCGCGCCGGTGCCGGTCGATGATATGGACTGCGCGATCACCCTCCTCGAACCCTTCCTTGATGTAGGGCAGGAGCACCCGGTACTCTTCCTCCTTGCTGTGGAAGAAGGCACAGACGTGCCGGGAACGACCGAGGACCGAACCGGCCAGCCGGACTTGCTTGCGGTGACCCATGGCGTGACTCCTGGTTGTCAGTTCACTCCAGAACCGGCCCGCTGGCGTGCGGACAAGCGCCTCCCCGGCCGCGGACCGCTCTCGGCGGTCCCGGCCATCATCGAGCACTCGAGCATCACACACTTACCGAGCATACCATGAGCCGCATTTCTAATGGATCAACGGGTGCTTCAGGATTTCGAGGATCGCCTTTCCTGCCAACCTTGCAGTCGGATTACCCACGTATGAGCGAGTTTACGGCCGCGGGCAAGGCGAGCACCGTCAGGACGCGACGTGCGGCGAACGCAGGATCAGCTCGCGGAGCCTCCGGTACGTCGCCTGGCCGATCCGGTCGCATCGTTCCAGCGACTCCAGGTCGTTGAGGATCAGGCCAACGGCCCGGTCGCTCCCCGCGAAGACAGGGTGGAGGACGAAGGTCTCGACTCGTTCGATGATGGCGTTCTCGATAGACATTTCAGTTTCACATCTTAATGATCCATGGTGACGAATTGTCCGACCTATCCAACCCTGTTGCAAGTTGCATGCCTGGCTCACCGGCCGCATCCGATTACGCGGTCCGAAGAGCGCCGTCGGCTTGCGAGAGCCGCGGCGCCATCCGATTCCGCTGCCCGGCGGGACCTTCGCTTGAGGACAGTCCTGGTACCGCTGGGACCATGCTGGTCCCCGCGCTCGCGATCCAGTGATCGGCCGATGATCCCGATGGCCCTTTCGGGTCAGGAGGTCAACGATGGGACGAGGGTAGAACGCGGCGCTGGTTTCCATTATCTTGATGGCTGCATTCGTCATCGCTCCATGCACTGGCGGAGTGGGCTCGGGCGGCATCACGGGTCGAGTCAATCGCAGAGGTGTGTCATGGGCCAGATACTGATTATTGACGACGACCCGGACCTGATCCTGGCGCAGCTCCAGCATGTCCTCGGCGCCTCGCAACACACGATCGACGTGGCCCGCACCGGCGAAGACGGGATCCGCGGCGTCGCCAAGCGGTTGCCGGATGCGGTCCTGCTCGACCTCCGTCTCCCTGATCTCTGGGGGCTCGACGTCTATCAGCGCATCCGGCAAGTCGATGCTCGCATCCCGGTCGTGTTCATCACGGCAGCCCCCGCGGCGGAACATGCCATCGAGGCGATGAAACAAGGGGCCTATGACTACCTGATCAAGCCGCTCGATGTCCAGAACTTGCGCCGGGTCGTCACCGAGGCGCTGGACCTCTCGCGGCTGAGCCGCGAGCCCGCGATCGTTGCCGAGTCGCCCCCCGAGGAGGAACGCGGCGACGCGATCATCGGCTGCTGCCCGGGCATGCTCGAGGTCTTCAAGGCCATCGGCCGCGTGGCCGCCCAGGATGTCCCCGTTCTGATCACGGGCGAGAGCGGCACCGGCAAGGAGCTGGTCGCGCGGGCCATCTACCAGCACGGGGCGCGCGCCAGGGGTCCGTTCCTGGCCATTAACTGCGCCGCCATCCCCGAAGCGCTCCTGGAGAGCGAGCTCTTCGGCCACGAAAAGGGCGCGTTTACCGGCGCCGAGCGGCGTCGCATCGGCAAGTTCGAGCAGTGCTCAGGTGGGACGCTGTTCCTCGACGAGGTCGGCGACATGCCGCTGGCGACCCAGGGTAAGGTCCTGCGGCTGCTGCAGGAGCAGGCCTTCCAGCGGGTCGGTGGCAACGAAACGGTCAGAACCGACGTCCGGCTCATTGCAGCCACGAACCGCGACATCGAGGAGGCCGTGGCGCACGCGAAATACCGCGCCGACCTCTACTATCGCCTGGGAGTCTTCACGATCGATCTTCCCCCCCTGCGCGAGCGCTCTGATGATCTGCCCATGCTGGTCCGCCATTATGTACGGCGCTTCAACCGCGAGCTGAGCCGGGAGGTCCGCGAGGTGACCCCCGCGGCAATGGATCTGCTGCTGGGCTACCCCTGGCCCGGGAATATCCGCGAGTTGCAGAGTATCCTCAAGCAGGCAATGTTGCGCCTGACCGGGCCTGTACTGACCGCGGAATCCCTGCCCGCGCCCTTCTCCTCGCACGCTGCCCAGCCCCGGGCAAAGGCGCTCACGCCTGCGACTGGCTCCGGAGAGGCGGCCATCGAAACGTTCCTGCGGGAAGCGTTGCAAAGCTCCGGCGAAGATCTCTATCACCACGTCCACCGCCAGGTCGACCAGCATCTCCTCCCGCTGGTGCTTCAATCGACGGGCGGGAGCCAGGTCCAGGCAGCTCGGCTCCTCGGGATCACCCGCCGAACGCTCCGCATGAGGCTCCGCGACCTGGGCCTTACGGTCACGAGAACCGTCGAGGCGGTCGAGGACGACGACTAACGA
>JAKAUH010000996.1 GCA_021818605.1 Planctomycetota bacterium | reverse complement strand
GGTGTGATTGCCGTGGCAGTCGGCGCAGGAGTACCCGTCCTCGCCGGCGCGGTAGAAGAGCGGATTGATCCGCTTGCGGAACATGGCGAGGCTCGGAGGACCTGGGGCTGGCCGCGCGCGGACATCGGCGGGCGCCTTCGTTCGCTTCATCTCCGTGTCGCGGGCCTTCTCGATCGGCTTTTCGACGGCGGCCACGGCGGCGCTTCGTACACCCGGATCGGGGTCGTGGCCTCTCCGCTCCAGAGCACCTCGAATCGCCGGGTCGCGGGTCTCCTCGGGCAGGTTGAAGAACGCGGCGATCTGCACCACCTGCCGCCGGGCCTTCGCGGGCAGATCGGCGTTCAGGAGCGGACGGAACGTGGCCTCGCGCTCGACCAGCGGCGGCCGGTAGAGGAAGCCGAACTCGCGGTCGTTGCCGACGTCGATCTGGCCGCGGGCCACGCGAGCATAGGTTCGGCCCTTGAAGAACGAGCCGTCGAAGCCGCGGAGGATCCCGACCCGCTGCGAGTCGTTCCCCTCGCGCAGCGCGGTGAAGACGGGAGTCAAGAGCGCGTCGCGCTCGAACGTCCGGCGTGCCTCGATGATCGGCCCTCGCATCGATTCGGGCAGCTCGGCGACATTCTTCTGAAGGCTCACGCCGCCGCCGAGGTTCTCGTCGAGCAGGATATACAGGCCCTCCGAGAGAGCCCGGCTTACGACTGGTTCCTGCGGCTCCGACATCCGCGCGAGATAGGTCTGGACGACCCGTCGCGATGTCCCGGTGTCGGCCGTGCGATAAAAGACCTGGCGAAGCGTGCGGATCGCCTCGAGCCGGGTCAGCAGGTCCAGGTCCTTCGTCAGGTCGAAGAACGGCTCGATCAGCGTGGAGCGGTCGTCCATCCCGTAGAAATGGTAAGCGAAGATCCGAGCGGCGCCGCGGCGGGTCGCCGGGTCGGGGCTGGTGAGTGCCGCGAGGATCGCCTCGTGTCCCCTGCCCTCGTTCCCGATTCGCCGCAAGGCCCAGGCGGCCGAGCGCCAGACAATTTTCGACGGGTCCGAGAGTCGAGCCACCAGCCGCGGAGCCGAGGCGGCGTCGCCGAGCCGGCCCAGGCAGCCGGCGGCGGTGGCGCGGACCAGAGGCTCGGGGTCGTCGAGCAGCGGCTCGATCGCGCGGGCGTACCTGGATCGCTCGGCCGGCGGCACGTCCCAGAGGTTCTCGAGATCGTCCAGGGTGTGCACGAGCGTATCCCGACGCGGGGGTCGCGCCGGACGCTCGTCGCGGTTGCCCCAGCCCGATTGCGGCTTGCTATCGAGCGGAAACGCCTGGGCGAGCGCCATCACGGCGTACTGCGTCTCGCGCATCGGGGTGCGGAAGGTCTCGTGCGTCGTCGTCTGGATCCAGCCGCCGAAGTCCCGCTGCTGGGTCAGCAGGTAGCGGAGCGCCTTCTGGATCTCCGGGTGATCGCGCGGCAGGCCGATCTGCAGCAGGGTCCAGACGAGCTGTCCCGTGGTGTAGACGGCGCTCGGGCCGGGTTCATCGTCGCCGTTTTCGGACCAGCCGCCGTCAGTGTTCTGGAAGCGCAGCAGCAGGCCGGTCTCGCGCCGGATCTTGTTGGCGAACTTCTCGCGGTCCATCAGCCGCCAGGCATACAGCCGGTGGATCCGGTCCTGCATGCCGGCGGCCCGCAGGTCGCTGGTCCGCTCGCCGATGATCGCCGCGATCCGGTCGGCGGCCCGGCGATATTCGGCGCGGCCGGTCCGCCGGGCCAACTCGTCGAGCACCCGCCAGTCGCGCCAGGCGAAGCCGAACTTGCTGTCGAGCGGAATCACGCCGTTGAACTCGTCCTCGGGCAGGTCCTTGCGCGACTCCCAGGCCGACCGTAGAAACGGACCGAATCGTTCCACAACGGTCGACGGCCTTTCCGCGACCTGACGCTCGAAGTCGAGCAGGATCCCGCCCTGCCGGCCCTGCGACTCGAGCGGGATGGCGATGAAACGCTGCCAGTAGAGCCCGTCATTGCCGTACAGCGGCGTGGGCGAGTGATACAACCGGTCGACGACGTACTGAAAGGCCGACTTCGACCGGATCGGGTAGCCGTTGCGATGGGCAACAAGGTTCGCCTCGGTCGAGAAGCTGGACGCGTGACATGCCGTGCACCGGGTCGCGGTCTCATGCAGATTGGCCGCGCGGACGTAGCGATTCCCCTCGCGCGGGATCTGCGCGAACCAGGCATCGCCGACGTTCATGATGTAGTGCATTCCGGCCTCGACGGCCTGATGCGGATCGTCGTACGGCGGCACGGGAAGCACGCGGGTCCTGAGGATGTAGTCGGGGTGGTTGGCGTTCACCGCGAGGTAGTAGGTTCCTCGAGTGAACGTCCGGCTGAGGTGCTTGGAATACCGTTCGCGCTCGCGGTCGTGGACGATCTCCATGGGGTCCTTGCCGCGCAGGTAGGGTGTGGGGCGATTCGTCTTCGGGTCCACCGCGAAGACCCGCATGTTGGCCGAGACGTCGCGGTCGAGCAATTCGAGCTGGAAGTACACGAGGATCGGGCGATCCCTGGCCACCTCGAACCGGAACCAGTCGAGTCCGGAGCGTCCTTCCTGCCGGTTGTCGAGATAATCGACGTCGTCGGCCGACCCGTACACGTCGCGGCCGAGGACCAACTCGTTGGCCTGCTGCCACGAGTCGTTCGGCTCGGCCTCGAAAGCCGCCCGGTCGGCGGCGGGGAAGTCCATACGAGCCCATTCGACCCGGACAGCCAGGGGCGTCGGCCGCCCGCCGTCGGCGCGGTGCAGATTGAGCCTCGCTACGCCGTCGCGGGCCGGCCGGTAGGTCAGATAGATGTCCGGATCGCCGGCGTGGAGTGTTTTCGCGATGCGATCGGTCGCGGCACCTTCGAGCACGATCTCGACGCGGTCCGATGGCCTGCACGGCTCGCCGACGACCGAGGCCAGCAGTCGATAGGTCTGGCCGGCCGTCAGGCCGCCGAGGTAAAGGTTTTGCCTCTCCCCCGATCGGAGCTCGATTTGCCTCGCGTTGTGTTCGCCATCGGCCCGGGCCGCGATCGCCGCGACTGTCAGTAGCGCGACGATAGCCCCGACGATGCCGGCCTGTCGTTTTGATTTCGCGCGGCTCATGGTGTGCCCCTGATCCCCGCCCGCGATCCCGTGACGCCTCCCAACGTCACCATTGTATCCAGAACGCCCGCGGGACCTGACGGCTGGCGCACGGGCGATGAGCAGCCGCTCGCCTCACTCGGGCAGCTTCTGTCCGCGCGTCTCGGGGGCGAAGTAGAGCAGGATCAGCCCGACCCAGAACAGGCTCGAGATCGCCGTCGCGGCCATTGGCATTCCCAGCCAGCGGCCGAGGCCTCCACGAACGAGCAGCGCCACGGCTCCCAGCACGCGGCCCAGGTTGAAGCAGGCGCTCGAGCCGGTGGCGCGCAGGCGGGTCGGGAACAGCTCGGGGAAGTAGATTGCGTACCCCGCGTGCATCCCCAGCACGAAGAACGCCATGACCGAGAGGAGCACCAGGGTTGTCGCATAGCCGTATCCGCCCAGGTAGGTCCAGGGCACCATGACGGCCGCGCCGACGTGATAGAGCGCGAATGCCCCACGGCGTCCCAGCCGGTTCGAAAGCGGGGCGAAGGCCAGCAATCCGACGAGTCCGCCGCTGACGTTCATGAGCAGGTACGCGAGGCTCGAGGCGCTTTGCCTCTGCTCGTCGCTGGCGTCGCCGAGCGCCCGGGCGGCCAGCGTGTGTCCCGAGGCAAAGTTGCCCCAGTAGGTCGCCAGTCCCACCGTGGCCAGCCCCAGGCCGATCAGCGCGCGCTTGCGCCAGACCGGATGCCCGAACAGCTCGCGCAGGCTGCCCGAGGGTTGATGCTCGTCGGCCGTTTCGGGGGCCGGCTCGGTCTCTGGGGGAGCCACGCGCACTCCCAGCCGGATCCAGAGGACCAGCAGGGCCGGCAGCAGGCCGATCAGGAACCCGGTGCGCCACGAGAGATGCAGCTTCGCCAGGATCAGTCCGGTGATCGACGCCAGGCTGGCGCCGGCAACACTCGAACCGTGGAAGATGCCTCCGGCCACCGCGCGCGAGCGGATCGGGAACGTCTCTGCAACGAGCGCGGCGGCAACCGCCCATTCGCCGCCGGTCCCCATCGCGACCAGGAACCGCAGCGCCAGCACCTGCCAGGGAGCCTTCGCGAATGCCGTCAGCGCCGAGAACAGCGAGTACACCAGGATCGTCACCGCCATCACGCGCAGCCGCCCGTACCGGTCGCCCATGACACCGAAAAAGAGTCCCCCCGCCGCGCCGCCGAAGAGGAACGCCGCGAAGCCGGCGTTGCTCAGCCAGTCGATGATCTGCTTGCTGTCAGCGCTGCCAATGACCTGCTGGTGGCGGGTTAGCTCCTGGAACATCGGCGTGAAGAGGATCGTGAAGAGCTGCCCCTCGTAGACGTCGAAGATCCACCCGGCCGACGCGATCGCCAGGATGATCCAGTGCGCGGCCGTGAGCCCCTCGTACCATCGGGGGCGGATCTCGGGCGTTTCCATCGCACGTTTCTCCCTCAGCGGCGACTCAGGCCGTCCCCCCCGCGTCGGCGGTACGGGCCCGGAGGTTCGAGTGATGCCGCGAATAGCCGAAATAGATGACCAGGCCGATGGCCAGCCACACAAGCAGCCTGATCCAGTTGTCCGGCCCGAGGAAGTAGATCATGCTGCCATTGACCGCGATCCCCATCGTCGAGACGAACGGAATCCACGGCACGCGGAACGGTCGGGTCGCGCCCGGGTTGGTCACCCGCAT
>JAKAUH010000829.1 GCA_021818605.1 Planctomycetota bacterium | reverse complement strand
GGGCGGAAGCACATCTTCCTGGTCCACCTCCATGTTGTCTCGGTGTCGCCCGAGCTCACTGCTGCCTTGGATGCCGGCCGTTCGCCGGATCGGGCGGAGATGAAACCGGGCGCGGCGGGTCGCGCCGACGCGGGCCGTCTCTCCGGTACGAAACGGCCGACGCGGACGACCCTGCCGCCCCTGAAATTCGAGCGCGGCGTCCTCTCGAAGCTCGATCCCACGCGGCGATACACACCCTGGATGCCGGTGGCCATTGATGCTCCCGGCGCGAATCCGATCGAACTCCGCCGAGCGGCGTTCGATGTCCTGGTGACCGACGAGGCGCCCGATCCCCGGTCGATCCAGCCGGCCGTCGATCGGGGGATGTATCTCATGCCGCGCCTCCTGGGCACCACCCAGGACGGTGGCGTGGAACATGCCCTGCGGGCGATGGCGGATTACCCGATTCCCGGCGCTGTGCTGCTCTGGCTGATCGGCGACCACCTGGGGGCCGGACGTGAGGCGGCCGCTCGCCAGCGGGAGCAGGCGGCCGTTCGCGAGGTCCAGTCGGCCATCCACAACAGCAGCGAGGATCTCCACCTCGTGACCGCAACGGTGGACGGCGAATTTCGACTCTACGCTCGGGCGCCGGCCAATCTCGACGTCATTGGCATCGACCTGCCGATTTGGGCTCGATCGATGTCGATGAGCGACGGGCTCCAGTATGCCATCCAGCGCAGGCAGTTGACCGCGCGAGCCAACCCCGAAGCGCTGTTCTGGGGCTGGATCCCGGCCAGCACGCCCGAGATCTTCACCCGGAACGTCTGGGGCGCCGACGCCGTTCCAGGCTGGGGACGGCCTCGTCTACTCCCCGAGCAACTCCGGCTGATGACCTACGTGGCGCTCGCCGCGGGGTGTCGCGGCCTGAACTTTATCGGGGACGGCGATCTGACCCGTCCAGAGGGCGAGGCCCTGCTGCTGGAGATGAGCTTTCTCAACGCCGAGATCGACCTGTTCGAGGACATTCTCGCGGGTAATACCAAGACCATCGCCGATTACAAGGTCTTCGACCCCGATCCCGCCGAGCGGCCGACGACCGCCAATGTGAACATGAAGCGGATGCCGCTGATCAAGGAGGCCGATGGGAAGCCGGGACTGTACGTCGCGAGCGTCCCACTTCCGGGCGATACCGGTTCGCTCCTGCTCGTCGCCGACCTCGCCGCCGATGCCCAGTTCCAGCCCCCACAGATGGCCTACCACGAGTTGGTGCTTAACCCCAGGCTGCCGGTTGGTGTCCAGGTTCTCGAGGTCAGCCCAGGCGGGGCCCAGTTCGTCGAGGGGGTCGATCGCGTCCCCGGCGGCACCAGGATCATTCTCCCCGACTTCGGCACCTCGACCATCTTGCTGTGTACCACCGACATCGCACTCCTGGAGCGCGTGCGCCGTCACGTCCGTTCGATCCAGGCACCGGCCGCCGGCATGGCGATCCGCCAGGCCGAGGTGATGCTTGCCAGCGTTCGCGAGATCCACCAGCGTCTCAAGGACGACGGCCACCTGATCAACAACGAGGAGGACCTCAAGAAGCGGCGGAAACGCGGTATCGAGTCGCCCCCCGCCGATGCCGACAAGCTGGTCTCGAAGGTGGAGGAATACCTTAAGAACGCCCGCAACGCGCAGATGAACCAGGACTACCCCGGGGCCTGGGTTCAGGCCCGCCTGGCCGGACGGCCACTACGCACGTTGATGTTCTACTACTATTTTCAGGGGATGGTCGAGCTTCGCAAGGTCGTCGAGGAAAGCTTCAACGGTCCCAAGGTCGAATACCCCGACGGGGCGATCCGGCCGTATCCGAAGTCGCCGGTCACGATCACTCCGGTTGGCTGCCCGCCGGCCATCTCGTTCTGGACCCTCCCCCAGATGCACATCTGGAAGGACTGGGTCGGCGAACCGCAGGGATATCGCTTCGGACCCAACCTTGTTCCGTCGGGCTCGTTCGACGATCCCCGTGCCATTCAATCCGCTGGCTGGACGGACGTCAGCCACCAGTACGAGCGGGTGGTGAAAACGATCAAGGTGCCGCGCAGGGTGGCCAGGAAGGCGTTCCGGCCCAAGACCAACCAGGCGAAAAAGGCGAAGGCGCCCACTTCCAGGAAGGACATTCGCTATGCCGACGAGGTGATCGATCCGGATGACCACATTCTTCACCTCAAGGTCAGCTCCGAGAACCCCAAGGAGATCGACAAGAACCATCCG
Source organism: Planctomycetota bacterium (assembly GCA_021818605.1). Classification (GTDB taxonomy): domain Bacteria; phylum Planctomycetota; class Planctomycetia; order Isosphaerales; family Isosphaeraceae; genus JAKAUH01. The sequence continues at coordinate 2,567 of JAKAUH010000829.1, read as the reverse complement.
TTCTTCGATTTTCCCGCAGCCGCGGTCCGAAGCCCGGCGATTCGGGTGGGGGCGAACAACCTGATTCGGATCTCGGTCCTGGTCTTGCGGCCGATGGTCAGTCAGCCCGGCAAGGGTGGCCTCATCATCAGCGACTCGATCGGGGGCGAGGCCCTCCAGTTCCGCACGAGTGATCCCATGCCCGAATTCACCCGTGTCGTCCTCTATCGCAAGGCTTCTGCCGACGGCACGTTCAACGTCACCCTGGGGCTGGCCGGCTACGGGGACGTCTACTTCGACGATTTCCGCGTTCAGGTGATCGAGGCCGACGACGGCCGTCGAATCGAGCCCGTTCGCGACAGCGACCTGGTCCGGATTCCCCGCCCCGCCGCATCCGGACTCGCGCCCGAACGGCCCGACCCTCGAGTCCCGGCCAGCACCGCTGGCCGCATTCCCGCGGCATCCCGACCGCGCTGATCGATCGAGCGCCTGGCCAACCCCAATCTCATTCGACCTGCCCCACCGATTCTATCCAGGCTGCCGGCTCCGGCGCGAACACGGCGAGCCGACGCTCGAGAAAATCGCGCGATCGAGAAAATCGCGCGCGCCCGCCTCTCTCGCCTCCGTGTTTCTTAGTGGATCCCCCATCCAACCGGGGCCCTCGCTGCCGGATGGCGGCCTGCATGGTCCGCCATCGGGCGGCGAGGCGCGTCGGTTTCGCGGGAGTTTGCAGGAGAATCTGCCGAGAATCGTCGCCACGTCTGGCCCGGCAAGCTGGGAGGCCCGCGTGGCTGGAGGCACCTGCACCCACGGGGATCCCGCAGAAGCCGTTGTGGCGGGTGCGCTCCTCGGCTGATCGTCTCTGAGATTCCGGCGGAGATGACATCAATGATGAGGCCGGCAACCCTGATCTCCGCGAGTCGCTTCTTCGCCGCGCGGCCAGATGAACTCTGCCCCTGGCGCGGTGTCTCGACGCGGGGCGACCTTCGACTCCGCGTGATCAGGCCCGCGATTCCGAGGACACGAGACGCGAGCGGTGTGTCGATGGACGCTGCTCTTCGTAACGCGCCGGTGGCCGGTGCGCAGGATGCGCCCGCCCCGGCGGTTTTGCGGATCCCGTCGCCGATCGGTAATGAGTGGCCGCATTCCTTCGACCTGATCGCGAGCAAGATGTGAAACGACAGCACCGGTCCGCCAGGAAAAGGGGGGGCACGCGAGGACGCCAGGAGGACAAGACCATCGACAGGACGTCGAGGCCAGAAGCGATGATCCTCCGTGCTCCCCATCCTTTCATCGTGTGCGATCGCCTGTCAGTTTGGCCGATTCCATGCAAACCACGACGATAAGGAGAATCCATCGCCGCGAGTTCCGAAACGGCTGACGCGGAAAAATGCGGTGAGTAGCCGGCGACAGCGCTCGACTTCGCACGTTTAGTATTCAGGGGAACTGACGATCGGCCGGTGACTATCTCATGCAACCGTCCCGCGTCTGGGTCCCCGTCGGCGATTAACGAAGCGTGCAGGCGAGCCGGCGACTTGACGGGCTCCGGCCACAGGGATCGGGGATGGTCCACCATGACGTCCGCCCGCTGGATTCGTCTGTCCCGCCTGGGTAGAATCACCGTACTACCTCGTACAACCCGGAGCGGATGGGGTGCGACGCGGCCCCGGCACGAACTTGCGAAGCGAGCCATGCGGACACTCCCCAGGATTGCACGCCGTCGCGGATTCAGCTTCGACCCGCTGGAGGATCGCCGGCTCCTGAATGGAGGCTCCTTTCCTGATGCTGGCTACGCTCATCCCCTCGGAGGTGATACCCATGCGATTCAACTGGCGGAGGAGTTCGGGCGTGGTGGGGAGATGAATCGATCGGAAGCATCCGGTCAGATGGTGATCCCAGGCTGGCCGGGAGACACAGGCGGCTGGACCAACGGCGGCGCGATGGACACTGGTAGCTGGGCCGGGGGTGGCGGGACGGGAGTCTCCCTTTTGCCCGATCCTTCGGGCGGTTCCATCCCGCCCCCTTCGGCTACCGGGGGCAGGGGCTCGCCGAATGGGTACTACGCGCCGACCCTGGCCGATCTCCAGGCGGGCGCGACACCGGCGGGAACGTCTCAGGGGGCCTCGTCGCAGTCCATCTCTTCGTCCTCAACGAGCGGCGCCGCGGCGCCGAATCCACCGGCGGGCTCGCCAGGCGGCTGGACGCTCAATTCTCAAAGCGGTTCGGGTCCCGGCGACTCGCCCACGGTCCAGCCGGCGTTGGACGTACCGGGGCTCCAGCAGGGTGTGCCGGCTGACGGAGGGGCGCCAGGATCGTTCGCCCAGATGCTGGGCTCGCCGAACAGTTCGGGATGGTCGTCCACGTTCTCGCTGGCGTCGTTCCTCAGTGCCGTATTCGCCGCGGATCATGTCCGGTCCGAGAACCTGGATGGAGTGGCCGTCCCCGGTGGCTCACAGACAGTCCCGTCAGCGCTGAACGTGATCGGCTTGCCGGCGTTCGGACCGACCGGGCCCCCCACCTTCACGACGTCCACAGCGAACGTCGTGGCTGGATTGTCGCCGAGCAACGCGCTGCTGAGCCCGCCGGCC
>JAKAUH010000413.1 GCA_021818605.1 Planctomycetota bacterium | reverse complement strand
GTGCCAGTACTGACCATCCCTGTTTCACCGCCCGCGGCGAGATTCCACCGGCAGGAAAGTCGGTCGGGCATTCTTGCCCGACGAGGCCTGAGCGTGGGGCAAGAATGCCCGACCTACGTGAGAATCTTCCTTGCCGGGGTAACCCTGAGCGTGGGGCAAGAATGCCCGACCTACGTGAGAATCTTCCTTGCCGGGGTAACAAGGTGCCCGAAGGGCGGATGAAGGGTCGGGGAAGACCGAGGAGTGGCGAGTGGCGAGTGGCGAGGAACCCGCCAGGCGACATCCCGCAATCGCAGGCCATCCCACCCCGAGATCCTCTGTCCGCCGCGCCCGGACCGTCAGCGTCCCCCGTCGGACACTCCGCCCGGGCCCCTCGCTCACCAGTTCCATCTCGCCTACATTGCATGAGGTCTTTCGCAGGCTCGCGTGATCACAACGGCTACAGAGGCCCCGAATGCCATATCCGGCGGTTTCGCCACGAACCATCCGCGGCTCCCGCCCGGCATCCGGTCGACCATCCTTGCCTGTCTCGGGCTGACCCCACAATCACCACGTGCGGCTGGAGCGTCCGCTGGGCCGCCATCTGCCCTTCTTTGCCATGTTCCCACTGGGTTCATTTTGCGCTGGCGAAGAGCTTCGACTTGCTCGGCGTGCGATGCCCGAGTTCGCCCACTCCATTTAACCGCTACAGCCATGGTTTTGCTCGCGCGACTTCGAAACCTCCAGGGTCCGCTTCCGCGGAACGACCCCTTCGTTCGCTGTCTCGCACGCAATCCTTCGCGACAGGCTTCCCGCAGCCGAGCTGAGTCGTGAGGGAACCGTCTGAAGAGGCTTCTTATTCATCTTACACCCGCTCTTCTGTGGTGTCCTGTTTGGCGGCAGGCGCACGGTGTGCGTCCCACCTGATCCCGATCCCTCGCCTCGCACCTTCGTGCGACTTCTCTCCCCTCGGCGGGCGAGGGGACCCGTCCGCGACGGCGGGATGACGGCTTCTGTCCCTCTCGCTCCTCGCGGTCTCTGCCTTCGGCAGGGGAATGCTGCCAGCCTGGAGGGGTCGTGGTACAATCCGGGTTCGCCATTGCGACGGCGGGCCGCGTGACGGGCCGTTGCCAGTCGCCCGGCGCGGGGGTTGCGAGCGAGATCGCGGTCGACTCCGGAGCACACGGCGGATCTCCTGCGGCAGACCAGACGAGGCTCCATGATTCCGGGACGCGACATCATTGTGATCGGGGCGTCAGCCGGGGGCGTTGAGGCACTCTCGCAACTGGTCGGGCAGTTGCCCGCGGACCTCCCGGCGTCGATCTTCGTGGTGCTGCACCTCCCGGTGCACATCCCCAGCCTGCTGCCACAGATCCTCGACCGCCGGGGACCGCTGCCGGTCGGCCACCCGGCTGACGGCGAATCGATCCGGCCCGAGCGGATCTACATCGCGCCGCCGGACTTCCACCTGCTGCTCGAGCCCGACCGCATCCGGCTGATCCGGGGGCCGCGGGAGAACGGACATCGGCCGGCGGTGGACCCGATGTTCCGCTCCGCCGCGCGGTCGTTCGGCCCGCGCGTCGTCGGCGTGGTGCTCTCAGGCACGCTCGACGACGGCACTGCCGGGCTGGCGGCGATCAAGCAGCAGGGAGGCCTCGCAATCGTGCAGGATCCCGCCGAGGCGCTCTACAGCGGCATGCCCCGCAGCGCGCTGGAGTCGGTGGCCGTCGACCACATACTTCCGGTCGGCGGGATCGCCGGGTTGCTGGACCGGCTGGCGCGCCAGCCGGTCCAGGTCGCGTCGGAGGATGAACCCGTAAGCCAGAAGATCCGCAAGGAGAGCGAGATGGCGGCATTCGACATGGACGCCATCGAGGATGTGGACCGGCCGGGCCGGCCCTCGACCTTCGGCTGTCCCGACTGCGGCGGCACGCTCTGGGAGTTGCAGGCCGGCGATCTGGTGAGGTTCCGCTGCCGGGTCGGCCACGCCTGGACGGCCAACGGCCTGCTGGCCGAGCAATCCACGGGGATCGAGACCGCGCTCTGGACGGCCCTGCGGGCGCTGGAGGAGCGAGCCGTACTGTGCAAGCGGGTTGCCGACCGGATGCGGGCGAGCGGCCTGGAAACCTCCGCGACGCGGTTCCAGAAGCAGGCATCCGACTCGCGGCAGCGGGCCGCCATACTGCGCCAGGTGCTGATCACCGAGCCGGCGACCAGCGACGACCCGGGTTCCGAGCCCGACCTGGACGAGGACGACCCACCTCCAGCGGAGAGCGCCGCGAATGGATGATCCGGCCCTCTCATCGCTGTCGGCATTCCATGTTGTCGCCCTGGTGGCCTCCGCCGGCGGGCTCGCCGCGCTGGCGACGATCCTCGCGGCGCTCCCCGCGGACTTTCCCGCCGCGGTCGTGGTCGTCCAGCACCTCGACCCAAGTCGTCCCAGCCTGCTGGCGGGCATCCTCGCTCGCCACTGCGGGCTTCCCGTCCTCGAGGCCCATCACGGCGACCGTCTCCGGCCTGGTTCCGTGTATGTCGCGCCCCCCGATCGCCACCTGGTGGTCCTGCCCGGCGGAGTGCTGGCCCTGACCGCCACCGAGCCGGTTCATTTCGTCCGCCCCTCAGCCGACGCCCTGCTCGAGTCCCTCAGCCGCTCCTTCGGACCGCGCGTCATCGCCGTCGTCCTCACCGGCGCCGGCCTCGACGGCGCCGACGGGGTCCGCGTCGTCAAGCACGGCGGCGGCACCGTGATCGCGCAGGACCGCTTCAGTTCACAGAACTTCGGCATGCCCAGCGCCGCCATCGGCACCGGGTGCGTCGACGCCGTCCTCCCCCTGAAGGAGATCGCACCGGCGCTGGTCCAACGGGTTACCACAGACGCGCCTGGATATCCATGACTTTCCAAGACGAGAACAACGAATTCGGGCAGCTTGTCGAGTACCTGCGGCGGAGCCGAGGATTCGACTTCACCGGGTACAAGCGGACGAGCCTGATGCGCCGGGTCAACAAGCGGATGCACACCATCGGCGTGACCACGTACAACGGGTACATCGACCACCTGGAGGTCCATCCCGACGAGTTCGCCCGCCTGTTCGACACGATCCTGATCAACGTCACCGCGTTCTTCCGCGACCCCTCGGCCTGGGAGGCGATCGCCAACCAGGTCGTTCCGCGCATCCTCGGCAACAGGCGGCCCGGCGACCCGATCCGCATCTGGTCGGCTGGCTGCGCCTCGGGCGAGGAGGCGTACACCCTGGCCATGATCTTCGCCGGGGCCCTGAGCGTCGACCAGTTCCGTGAGCGGGTGAAGATTTACGCTACCGACGTCGACGAGGAAGCTCTCACCCTCGCTCGCCACGCCGCCTACGGCCCCCGCGAGGTCGCCAACGTCCCCCCTGACCTGCTGGCCAAGTTCTTTGAAGAGTTCAACGGCCGCCACGTCTTCCACAAGGACCTCCGCCGCTCGGTCATCTTCGGCCGCCACGACCTGATCCAGGACGCGCCCATCTCGCGCATCGACCTGCTGTCGTGCCGCAACACGCTGATGTACCTGAATACCGAGACCCAGGCGCGGATCCTCGAGCGGTTCCACTTCGCCCTGAGCGAGCGCGGCTTTTTGTTCCTGGGCAAGGCCGAGACCCTGCTGAGCTACAACAACACGTTCATCCCGGTCGACCTCAAGCGGCGGATCTTCGCCAAGGTGGCGCGGGGCAACCTGCGCGAGCGACTGCTCGTCATGGCGCGCACCGGCAGCGAGGAGGCCGTCAACCACCTGGTCGGGCACGTGCGCATCCGCGAGAGCGCCTTCGACACCTCGCCCGTCGCCCAGGTCGTCGTGGATTTCGGCGGCTCGCTGACGCTGGCCAACGACCGCGCCCGGGCGATCTTCAACATCGCGCCCACGGACCTCGGCCGGCCGCTCCAGGACCTGCAGATCTCCTACCGCCCCGCCGAACTGCGGTCCTGCATCGACCGCGCCTACACCGAGCGCCGCGACATCGTGCTCAAGGACGTCGAGTGGTCCACCGGAATGGGAGACGCCAGCTACTTCGACGTCCACGTCATTCCCCTGATGGACGCTGGCGGCTCGCTGCTGGGCGCCAGCGTGACCTTCGTGGACACCACGGCCACCAAGCGGATCACCGACGAGCACCATCGCTCCACCCGCGAACTGGAAACGGCCTACGAGGAGCTCCAGTCGACCAACGAGGAGCTCGAGACCACCAACGAGGAGCTCCAGTCCACGGTTGAGGAACTCGAAACGACGAGCGAGGAGCTCCAGTCGACCAACGAGGAGCTCGAGACGATGAACGAGGAGCTCCAGTCGACCAACGAGGAGCTCGAGACGGTCAACGACGAGCTGCGTCAGCGCAGCGACGAGCTGAGGCGGGTCAACACGTTCCTCGAGTCGATCCTGGGGAGCCTGCGGGGCGGCGTGGTGGTGGTCGACCTGGATTTCCTGATCCTCGTCTGGAACCTGAAGGCCGAGAATCTCTGGGGCATGCGCTCCGACGAGGTGCGGGGCCGTAACCTGCTGAACCTCGACATCGGCCTGCCGGTGACCCGGCTCAAGCCCTGCCTGCGCCAGTGCCTTTCCGGCGGCGTGCCCTACCAGGACATCACGCTGGACGCGATCAATCGGCTCGGCAAGGCGATCACCTGCCGCGTGACCTGCACGCCGATGCGCGACAGCCACGAGATCAGCGGCGTGATCCTCGTCATGGACGCCGACGGCGAATCCGAGGCCATAACCGGCGCCCTCCTGGGCTCCAACGGCGAATCCGGGGCCACGACTGGCGCCCTCCTGGGCTCCGACGGCCAGGAGATCGG
>JAKAUH010000001.1 GCA_021818605.1 Planctomycetota bacterium | reverse complement strand
AACCGCGATGCCTCGGTCGTCATGGCCGCCGTCGGGTCGCACGCCATGACCGATAGCACCGGGTTCGGCCTGCTGGGCCACCTGCGGAACATCACGGCCGCCAGCGGCGTGTCGGCGACCATCTGGAACGACCTGGTTCCCATCATCCCGGCGGCCCGCGAGTACGTCCAGGCCGGAGTTGCGCCCGGCGGTACTCACGCCAATCGCCGGTTTCTCTCGCAGTGGGTTGACTACGACCCCGATCTCGCCGACTGGGAGCAGCTTTTGCTCTGCGACGCCCAGACCTCCGGCGGCCTCCTCGCCTCGCTGCCGGGCACGCACGCCGCCGACGTCGTGAGGCATCTTCGCTATCACGGGCTGCACGACGCGGCCGTCGTCGGCTCGATTGAGGCCGACAGCCCCGGAAGGATCCGCGTCCGCCGCGCACCCGATTCCCCCGTCGAGACCATCTGAAAACCGGAGGGCCGGCCGATGCACCGCGAGTATCGCCCCGACGAGATGGGACTCGGCCGGCCCGGCTCGACCCCGCACGGACACGACCATCACCATCATCACGACCATCACCATCACCATCACCATCACCACGACCACGATCACGACCATGACCCGGAGGCCGAGCAGCGAACCCTCGTCGGCGTCACGGTCGTCGTGGGCGTACTGATCGCGGCCGACCTGATCCTCGGCCTGCTGGGTAGCCCGTGGCAGCGGCCGTTCGGCGTGCCGCTCTCGCTGATCGCCGCGGTGATCGGCGGCGGGCGCGTGGTTTACCTGGCGATCCTGGGGCTGCTCGAGCGGTCCATCGGCGCCGATGTCGCACTGGCGATTGCCTGCGTCGCCGCCGCGCTGCTGGGCGAGACCTTCGTCGCGGCCGAGGTCGTCTTCATCGCGCTGGTGGGCGAATGCCTCGAGGCGGTGGCCTTCGACCGGGCCAAACATGCGATCGGCTCGCTGCTGGATGTCTACCCGCGCACGGCGCGCGTGCTCCGCGACGGTGAGGAGATCGAGGTTGCCACGGAGACGCTCGCGGTCGACGACCAGGTCGTCGTTCGCCCGGGCGAGCGGATCCCCGCGGACGGCACGGTCATCTCGGGCCGATCGGCCGTCGACCAGGCGGTGCTTACCGGCGAGGGCCTGCCGGTCGACAAGGGCGAGGGCGACCCGGTCTACACCGGCACGATCAACCAGTTCGGCCGGCTGGTGGTGCGAGCCGAACGCCTGGGTGCCGACACCACGCTCGGCCAGGTGTTCCGCCTGCTGGGCGAGGCGCAGCGGAACCGATCGCCGATCGAGCGCACGGCCGACCGCTACGCCCGGCGATTCCTGCCCGCGGTGCTGATCGCGGCCTCGGTGGTCTTCCTCGCCACCAATGGACTTGCCCTCTGGCGCTGGGCGGGCGGCACGCGCCCGGCGATCGACCTGATGCCGGCACTGGCGGTCCTCGTCGTGGCCTGCCCGTGTGCGCTGGTGCTGGCGACGCCCACGGCCGTCCTGGCCGCCACGGCCCGGCTGGCGCGGCTGGGTGTGCTGGTGAAAGGGGGCGTCGCCATCGAGGCCCTGGCGCGGGTCGACGCCGTCGCCTTTGACAAGACCGGCACGCTCACCGAGGGGAAGCCCGAGCTGGGCGACGTGATCGCATTTCAGGCGGAAGGGGCAGGCACGCCGCCCGAAGTTGCCCGCGACTCGGTCCTCCGCCTGGCCGCCGCGGCCGAGCAGGCGAGCGAGCACCCCCTGGCCCGGATGCTCGTAACTGCCGCACGTTCGTCGGGCCTCGAGCCGCCGTCGCCCGAGGACTTCCAGGCCCATCCCGGCGCGGGCGTCCTGGCGACCCTGCGAGTGTCCGACACCGATGGATCGACCAGCACCTGCCGCGTCCTCGTCGGCAATGCCCGGCTGTTCCGCGAGCAGGGGATCGCGCTCACGCCCGAGGTCGAATCGGCTCTCGACTCGCTCGACCGCTCGGGCCAGACGCCGCTGATCGTCGCCCGTGATGGGACAGTCGTCGGCCTGGTCGGTGCCCGCGACCGCGTTCGTCGCAACGCACACGACATTGTCCACGACCTGAAGCACCTGGGGCTCAAGGACCTGACCGTCCTGACCGGCGATCGCCCCGCGCCGGCAACCGCCGTCGCGCGCAAGGTCCACATCAAGAATGTCGAGGCCGAGCTGACCCCGGCTGACAAGGCCGAGTGGGTCGACCGCCGGCGCGGCGAGGGGCGCGTCGTGGCGATGATCGGCGACGGTATCAACGACGCCCCCGCGCTGGCGCGTGCGGACGTCGGCCTGGCGATCGCGGGGGTCGGCGGCGACCTGACCGCCGAGGCCGGCTCGATCGTCCTGATGGGCGATCCGCTCGCCGCGTTGCCCGCGGCGGTCCGACTGGCACGACACACGGTGCGCGTCATCCGGCAGAACATCCTGCTCTTCGCCTTCGGGCTCAACAGCGTCGCCGTCCTGCTGGCTGGCCTGCGCGTCCTCGGCCCCATCGCGGCTGCGGTGCTGCATCAGGTCGGCTCGCTGCTGGTGATCCTGAGCGCCATCCGCATCCTGGGCTTCGAGCGCTGGCAATCGCTCGGTGTGATTCGCGCGACGGCTTCGGTCATCGCGGCGTGCCGCGCGTGCCGACCGTCGACGCTCGGGGCCGCGTTCCGTCGACGCCGTCGCTTCGTCATTCGAGCTGCCGCCTCGTTGGCAATCCTCGCCTACCTCGGCTCGGGGATCGCGATCGTCGGGCCTGACCAGGTCGGCGTCGTCCGCCGCTTCGGCCGGTTCCAGCCTCCGCTGCTCCAGCCCGGCCTGCACGTGCGCTGGCCCTCGCCAATCGAGACGATCACAACGGTCGAGCCCGACCGGGCGCGGGTCATACGCATCGGCCTCGCGCCAGGCCGGGCGAGCGACGCAACGGCATCCGCGATCGAATGGGGCTCGTCGCACGGCGGCGGCCGTGACGATTCGGCGCTCTATCTCACGGGCGACGAGGACCTCGTTGAGCTCGGCGTCGCGGTCGAGTACCACTACGGCGTCACCGACCTGCCCCGGCTGCTGTTCGGCGTGGCCGACGTCGATTCCAGCGTCGCCGCCGCGGCCGAATCCGTGTGTCGCGAGGTCGCCGGCCGGAGACCCTCCGCGACGATCCTCGTCGCCGGGCGCCGCGAGGTTGAAACAACCCTGGCGCAGGCCCTCACAGACCGCCTGTCGCAATCGGGCCTGGCTTTGCAGGTTGATCGGGTGCGACTCGTCGATGCCCACCCGCCGCGCGAGGTCGTGCCCTCGTATCGCGACGTGGCCGCGGCGGTCTCGGACGCCGAACGTGCCCTCAACAAGGCTCGCGCCGACGCCTCGCGCCGGCACTGGGATTCCCTGGCCGAGGCCGACTCGCTGCGCGACGCCGCCCATACCCGCGCCGACAGCCTGATCGCCCGCGCCCGGGGCGAATCGGCCGCGTTCCTCGCCCGCGCCTCGGTCCACGCCAGCCAGCCCGCGCTGACCGAGTTCCGCGCGCTCTGCGAGACCCTCGCCACGGCGCTCCCCGGCCGACCCAAGTGGATCCTTGACCCGCGGGCGGCCGGCCGGCGCGCGCTCTGGCTCGCCGATCCCGACCGGATCAGCCCGCGCCTCGGCCGCGCGCTGGCCGCTCCCGAGCCCGACGATTGAGCATGATCGGCAAAGGCGCACTCCACCCCCATCGAGCCCGGAACCCCCCCACGAAGCGAGCGGCCCCATGCGACGACGCACCTTCCGGATCACCCTGACCCTGCTGGCCGCCTTCGCCGCCATTGCGCTGGCCCGCTCGATTGTCATCGTCGACCAGGGCCAGTCGGCTTACGTCACGGCGTTCGGCCGCCCGGTGCGACTCGTCGATCAGCCTGGCCTGCACTTCAAGTGGCCGCATCAGGGCGTGCGCGCGTTCGACCGCCGGCTCCAGCTCGACACACCGCCGGCGCGGGAACTGTTGACGCGCGACAAGAAGAACCTCGAGGTGGCGTGGTACGCGAGCTGGCGGATCGCCGACGTCGAACGGTTCCTCCGCACCGCGCGCACCATTCCCGACGCCTCGGCGCGGCTTGAGGACATGGCCGCGTCGGTGCTCGCCGCCGAGCTGGGCGGGCGCGAGCTGGGGCAGCTTGTCGCCGTCGGCGAGCCGTCGCCGCTCGACGCGATGATGGAGGCCCTGACGGCCCGCGTCGCCGAGCAGGCGGCATCCGAGTATGGCCTGGAGGTCGTCGCGATCCGCCTGCGGCGGCTCAACTATCCGCAGGACGTTCGCCCCGCGGTCTTCGAGCAGATCCGATCCGAGCGCCAGCGCGTGGCCGCCGCAACCCGCGCCGAGGGCGAGAGCCAGGCCCGCACGATCCGCAGCGCAGCCGACCGTGAGCGCGCCGCCGTGATCGCTCGGGCCGAGTCCGAAGCGGCCCGGCTCATCGGCCAGGGCGAGGCCGAGGCCACGCGAATCCTCAACGACGCCCAGGCCGCCGATCCGGCCTTCTATCAGTTCCTCAAGACACTCGAGACCTACCGCGCTGCGCTCGACACCCGCACCACGCTGGTCCTCTCGGCCGACAGCCCGTTCCTTCGCCTGCTGACCCGCGGTGTCCCCGAGCCGCCGACCGCGAGACCCGATCGCGATCGCGATCGCGAGGGCTCGCCGGTTGCCGCGAGCGTCCCGGTCGATCGTCCGACCCTCGGCGCTGATTCCCGTAGCGTTGGATCCGACTCGCCGGCCCGACCGAAGGGAGGCCGGCCATGAGCCCAGCTCGCTGGTCACTTGCCATCGGAATGCTCGTGCTCGCGGGCTACGCGAGCACCGGG
>JAKAUH010000220.1 GCA_021818605.1 Planctomycetota bacterium | reverse complement strand
ATGACCTCGGCGATCTCGGGCCGACCCGCGCGATGCCTCGCCAACCGGTTCACGGCGCTGGGCGAGCCGGTCGAGCCTCGGTCGATTCCGGACTATCCGATCGCGTACGACGCCGGCAAGGCGCTCCATACGGCCGCGAAGGCCTCGAACGAGTTTGGCTACGGCGCCCAGTGGGCCGGGCAGGGCGCACCGCTATCGCGGTCGATGCCAGCCGCGGAGCTGGTGGCCGTGCTCCGGTCTGAGATGGAGCAGGCGCTGCATCGGGTCAACGCGGGGGCGTTGTGAAGCCGGCGACCGGCCGGGGAATCGAACGGCGGCGCACGTTTGCTTCACTTCCGCCGGGCCTTCTTGCCGCCGTGGGTGACTGCCGGGAACTCGGCGCGGGCCCTCACGAATTGCTGCTCCCACTCGGGCGACCAGCCGAACGCCTTGCGCGCGAGCGGCCGGAGATCCTCACCGGCCGCGCCGCTCATGAAGTGGACGAACTCGCCCCAGTTCATCTCGCGCGTGTAATGCAGGTTCTTGCCGTCCCCCTCGGGACCCTTCGGGTAATGCCGGGCCAGCAGGCCGAAGAAGTTCGCCATCAGCCTCGACCGGCCGTGATCGCGCCATGCCGGATAAAAAAAGTCGCGGAACCAGTGTGTGCCCGGCCGCGGGAAGTCATCCGACTGGGCCGTGAAACGCTCGAATGCCTTCCTGGCTTCGTCCTCCATACCCAGGCCAACGTAGAGGTCGTACTGATACAGCTCGATCCACTTGGAATCCTTCCAGATCCCGAACGCCGGCGAACCGTGGACTCCCCTGGAAGCGCCCTCGACGATGTGGCCGATCTCGTGCGAGGGGATGCCGTAAGCCGGCTGGTCCCAGGGGCCGGGCCCGCAGTCCGTGACATTCCTGTTATCGTGCGAGGCATCGAAGTAGGTCGACGGATGTCCGCCGCTATACCGCCCCTGGTGGAAGATCGCGTAGAGGCGATCATCGGGTCCGCCGAACTGGCCGTAGGTCGCTTTCGTGTAGCGCCAGGCTCGGGTCATGAACGGACCGATCCAGTCCTTTGCGGCCTGTCGGGGCACGTCGGCGTCGAAGTAGATCGCGACATCGTCATTGGAGCCGACGAGCCTGACGACCTGGTCGTGCTCGAACCAGTGTTCCTTCCAGGCCCGCGGCGGCTCGGGAAGGTTTGCCTTCTGCGCCTGCCTGGCCTTGCCTCTGGCCGCCGCGCGTCGGCCGGCCCCTTGCTGGGCGACCGCGACCGCCGCGGCGCAGACGACCACTCCGACCACTCCGACCAGTCTGACCGCGGACGCCGGGCGAATGCTTTTCATCGAGGTCTCCTCATCGGGGGCGAGGCTGATAGCCAAGTCCGCGGACGCTCGATTGTAGCGACTTGCACGGCGGAGGTCTCGGACTACAATTGCCATCCGCCGCTCAGCATCGGTGGACGGACAGAACCCAGGGTTCGCTACGAGGCCAGGCGACGGAGCGGCATGCGTTACGCAGAGCTCGATCGTCGCTGCCACCTTCCTGCCATCCGCGCGTTGAAGGGGTTGAGACATGACCGGACGGATCGCGACTGGGGTCTGGATCGTTCTGGTGACGCTTTCGGCGACGGCGGCCGGGCAGGGGCAGGGCTACAGCCTCACCTCCTTACCCGACTCCCTTTCTTCACTCTGTCCCTTTTTTCGCTCCGATCGAGGTAGTCGATCGGCCGCGCTCGTCCACAGGCCAGCGAATTGCGGAACTGCTGCGACTGGATCCGTAGAGTTGCCGACGGGCTCATGGGACGCTATAATCTATAATACGGTCTTTCCCTCAAGCTGCGGGAGGCGAGTGCCATGCGGAATCCCGAGGCGACTCGCGGACGAACCGCGGGGTACGATGTCGCCGGTCTCATCAAGGCCGCCATTCGCCGCCCCGGGCCTCGGCTCGGGACGGTTACGGCCGTGGTCGCGGCTGCGGCCGCCCTGGTGAGCGGGCTGGCCGCGGTGGTGGCGCCGACGCCGCCCGTGCGATCGGGCCCGTCGCCGACCGAACGGGCCCTCGCGACTTTCCCGGCTGGAGTCGCACACTCCCCCGAGAAGGCCGCCTCGGCCGCTCCGACTCGATCGGACCAGAATCGGCGGCCCGCACCGCCGCCCCGACGGAAAACGGCCGCGAGCCGGCTCCAGGTGGGGGATCCTGGCCCGATGAAGGAAGGCACGCCTCGGCCCGAAGAGGCGTCGCGCCCGTCCCGACAGGCTCCGGAACCCGCGGCGGCAGACCCGCTGGAGCGGGGCCGTGAGCTGTTCACCCGGCAATGGCGACCGAACGACCCGCGGAGTCACGGCGGCGATGGCCTGGGTCCGGTCTACAATGCCGACTCCTGCCTCGCCTGCCACTACCTGGGCGGACCGGGCGGCGCCGGGCCCGCGGAGGTCAATGTCACCCTCATCAGCTCCGCTTCGGAGATGCCGTCGCCCCTGCCCCGGCGCTTCACGCGGCCCGCGTTCCACTTCAGAGGCATCACAATCAAGCGGCCCGTCAATGGGCAGGCGGAATGGGCCGCGATTCTCCCCGGCCTTGGCAAGGCCGCGTCCGTCCTCGGCGTTGGCAAGACCGCGTCCCTCCCCTTGCACCATTTCGGCGTGGATCCCTCATATGCGGCCGGGCGGTCGGCGCTGCTGGAGCTGGCCAACGACCCGCTATGGAAGAGGGTCTCTCGTTCCGCGGGCGTCTTCACCTCACAGTTGATGCAACGCAACACGCCTCCGCTCTTCGGCCTGGGATTGATCGACTCGATGCCGGACCCGGTCCTGCTCCAGGCGGAGGCGGCGGAGGCGCGCTACCGCGGGATCCAGGGGCGGGTCCATCGACTGAAGGACGGCCGGATCGGCCGGTTCGGCTGGAAGGCCGAGGCGGCGACGCTCGACGATTTCGTCCGGAGCGCCTGCGCCAACGAACTGGGCCTCGAGGTCCCCGGCCGCCACCAGGCCGCGCCGGCCTTCGGCCCGGCCATCGAGCCGACGGGCCTGGACCTCAACGGCGACGAGTGCGACGCGCTATCGGCCTACATCCGCGGGCTTTCCGCCCCGATCGCCCGATCGGTGGCCGGTTCGCCGGGGCAAGCCGACATCGAGCGTGGCCGCCGGGCATTCGAGGCCATCGGCTGCGCGGTCTGCCACACGCCGAGCCTCGGGGGCATCCAGGGGATCTACAGCGACCTGCTCTTGCACAACATGGGGCCCTCTCTTGCGTCGTTGGGGAGCGACTACTGCGGGGTTCCGACGAGCCAGAGCGGGTCCGATCCGTCCGCGCCGGGCGATTCGGAGTGGCGGACGCCGCCGCTCTGGGGCCTCGCCGCCTCGGCTCCCTACCTGCACGACGGCCGGGCGCGGACCATCGAGGAGGCCATCGCTGCCCACGGGGCTCAGGGCGAGACCGCGACAACGGCATTCTTCCTCCTGACGAAGGCGAAGCGCGCCGAGATCCTGGCATTCCTGAATGCCCTGGCCCCGCCCCCGACCGATCATGGTGCGCCGGCCAACCCGCCCGATCCCGGGCCCGCCCTCGCCGCGGAGCCCTCGGTCGGACGGTGGCGACACGACCTCGAGGCCTTCAGCCGGGACGAACGGGCGAAAATCGAGAGGCAGGCCCATTTCGGCGTTTTCTCCAAGCTCCAGGCAGCGAAGAGCCTCGAGAAGATGGGCAAGCGAAAGATCGCCCTCGAGTACTACCACCTCCTTGTTGACGACTATCCCGATTCGGACGAGGCGTCTCAGGCGCGGAAGCGGATCGCGGCGCTCGGGAAGAAGTAACGCTCCGCCATTCCCGAGGCGCAAAGCCGAGTCCCGGTCTGCCAGGACTCGCCGGGAAGGAAGGAAAAAGGGGACACAACCAATATTGCGTGCAATTACTCAATATTAGTTATTACCCCGGCAAGGAAGATTCTCACGTAGGTCGGGCAGTCTTGCCCGACTCCGCCCGATCCGTTCCGGTCCGTTCCGTTCCGGCCCGGTCCCGTAAGGGTTCGTGAGATTCTTTCTTGCCGGGATAATATGTCCCCTTTCTTCGTTTCCCCTTTCTTCGTTCCGGCGACTTCTGGGATCGTTCCTTGATCCACCTCAGTCCGCCGGGCCGACGAAACCCAGCGAATGGACAAGGCCATTCGTCTGGAGGACCGTCCGGTGGGAGCCGGTCGAGACCTCCGCGACGTGGATCTCGCTCCCGCCGTACCCGTGGGTCACGAAGGCGACCAGCGTCCCGTCGGAAGACCAGGCGAGGTCCGGCCCGCCTATGGGCTCGGGCATG
Source organism: Planctomycetota bacterium (assembly GCA_021818605.1). GTDB lineage: Bacteria > Planctomycetota > Planctomycetia > Isosphaerales > Isosphaeraceae > JAKAUH01. The sequence goes on along the minus strand of JAKAUH010000220.1, from coordinate 521 downwards.
GCCTCCTCGTCGATCGAGGCGAGCCTCGTTCGGTTTCCTGTCCGCAGATCCAGGTGGGTGATGACACGCGCTTCCTCTGACGCCGAGGCGTCGTCCTGCTGATACGCCAGGCTGCCGCCGCGGGGCCTCCACACCGGACAGGTCTCCCACCACAGAGGGCCGATCGGCGTGACCTGCCCCGACGCCATGTCGAGGATGTAGCCGGCGAAGCCTGAATCGTCGATTGAATCCTCATCCGACGAGAGGTCGCAGAACGAGACGTGTCCACCGTCGGGCGAGATCGAGAGCCCCTCGGCGGTCGGCGGGACGGGAAGCTCGATCGTTCGCACCGGCCCGAGATTCTCGACGTCGAAGCTCACCAGGGAGCGTCCGTTTCCATCGCCCAGGATCGCCAGGATCTCCCGATCGTCGGGCCGCCATCGGAGGGACTGGATCCGGCCCGTCGGCGTCTCGCGGACGAGCCCCGTGGCGAGGTCGCGAATGGCCAGCATGGACCCGCCGCCCGTATCGGCGGGCTGCCG
>JAKAUH010000214.1 GCA_021818605.1 Planctomycetota bacterium | reverse complement strand
CGCTGCGCCGCCTGCGATGGGCTCCTCCTCGACGCCGACCGCCCGCCCACCAGCCCCCAGGAATGGGAGCAGTGGCTGACGATCACCCGCAAGGCGATCACCCATCAGGCGATCACCGAAGCAGGATGTCAGCAAGGTGAAGTGCAAGAGGAGCAGGGGCGATCCAGGGAGGGTGGTCGACCGGAGTCGGCCGCCGGGCATGAACGATGACGAGGCTGTTGCGGAAGCTACGCACTCGTGAACACGTCCTCGCGGACCTCAGTCTGAATCACCTGGAGCGGCATGTCCTCCTGAGCGGCGGCATCGTCTCGCGGCCCTACAGAGATTACGGCTACGACCTCATGTTGACCAGCTTCAACGCCCGGGGTGAGGTTGAGGCCGGGTACGTCTTCTTTCAGCTCAAGGCGACGGACGATCTTCCATTGCTCGCCGACGGCAAGACCATCTCCTGGCCCATCAGCCGTCGCGATCTGCTGCTGTGGCTGGACGAGGCTTGCCCGGTCATCCTGGTGGTATATGATGGAACGAGAGACCGGGCGTTCTGGCTGGATATTCAAGCCTATTTCGCCGGCCGCCCATCGGCCGGGCTGTTCCTGGCCGGACAGACGATCAACGTTCACTTTCGGCTGAGCGATCGTCTCAATCGTCGCGCGTTGCGGGAGATCATCCGCCGGAAAAACGCGGCGAGACCGCGGCCCACGGGCAGGGAGCTTCCCGATGCCTGAGCCCCGCATGACGTTCTCGGCCCTGCGACGGCTCCTTTCGGACCTGGGATTCCGGGAGGTCCCGGCCCAGAAGTCATTCATCGGATTTCAGCATGAGGATCAACCCGAGACCTGGTTCGTGTTCCCCGCGTACCGGGGTAACGCCCTCGTGGCACCCCGCCACCTCGCCGCGGTGCGCGTCCAGTTGGACGGCTGGGGGCTGATGGAAGCGGCCGATTTCGATCGGCTCGTCGGAGTGGTCCCCGCTCGCCATCCCGCGCCGCATTGACACGCCAGTTCGTGCCCCGGCCGGCCAGGCCCGCCGGCGCGGGTGCGGGTCTGCGGAGAGAGACGCCGATGTCTGTCGAGTCGTAACACAGCCGTGGTCCTGGCCTCGCTCATCGTCCGCAGCGTCCTGCCGCCGGGCGGTCGGACTGCCGTCCGTCTGGCTCCGATCGGCCGGGGAAATCGAGCGACGGCGGGTGATTGGGAATGAACTGCGTACCCGTTCCCGTCGCGGGCCATATCGATACCGTGATCGATCGATCGGTCCCGACCGGGCCGGACCTCGACCCCAAGCCGGCCGGAGAGTTCCGGACCGCGGTCCGAAGGGCGTCGCCGCCGGGCGGCCGGATCGGATCAGGGCCGGCGGAACTGCCCATGCCTTGTGCCGGGTTCGTCAGGATCTGGAGGCGCCAGGCTGGCGTCTTGCGTCTTCCCGGACGATCGGATACAGGGCGGACGTCACCGATTACACCCGCGACCGGGACCGAGCAGGTCGGGGCTGTGCTGACCCGACGCTCGCTCGGGCGGACGTCACCGATTACACCCGCGACCGGGACCGGTCCGTTCCGGCGGCGTTCAGGCGGAAAGCACGATCCTGGTGGATCCCATGGCAAAACCAAAACGAGGTCGGGAGGCGAGCAGCCGGCGGCGGCACGCACGCGGGTCCGACTACGATAGCCCCGAGAAGGACGCGCTCGATCGCTTGTTCGAACGCTGTCTGGCCTTCTTCTTCCCCCGAATCCACGCCGATATCGACTGGACGCGCGGCTACGAAATGCTCGACAAGGAACTCCAGCCCATCATCCGCCGCGCCGAGCACGGCCGCCGCTACGTTGACAAGCTTGTCAAGGTCTGGCTCAGGACCGGTGAGGAGAAGTGGATCCTCATCCACATCGAGGTCCAGGCCTCGAAGGAGGCCGGGTTTCCCGAGCGGATTTACGTGTACAACCACCGGCTCTTCGACCGCTACAGCCGCGAGGTCATCAGCCTGGCGATCCTGGCCGACGACGATCCGGACTGGAAGCCCCATCGGTATGAATATGCTCGCTGGGACTTCCAGACGAGCATTCAGTTCCCGGTTGTCAAACTGCTGGAGTATGCGCCAGGATATCAGGAGCTGGAGACAGACCCGAACCCATTCGCGGTGGTGGTGCTGGCGCACCTCAAGGCGCTGGAGACGCGGCGATCGCCGGAGGAGCGGCGCGGGTGGAAGGTCCGGCTGGTCAAGGGATTGTACGGCCGGGGGTTGACCCCGGAGGACGTGCATCAGCTCTTCGCGTTCATCGACTGGGTCATGGAGCTGCCACAGTCCCTGGAAGAGCACTTCTGGGACGAGATCGACGCCTACGAACAGGAGACGTCCATGCCGTTCATCAGCATCGCGGAACGGATGACCCTGGTGAAGGGATTGCTCCGCGGCATTGAGGTCGCGCTGGACATGAAGTTCGACAACGCGGGCCTGGATCTGATGCCGGAACTCCGGCAGATCCGGGATCCCGAGTTGCTCGAAAAGGTCCTGACCAGGATCAAGACGGCGGAAACGCCGGACGATCTCCGCCGCGTCTGGACCCGGAAGCGCCGGCCGAATGCGGGCAAGTCGGCGCGATCCGGGTAGAGATCCTGAAGCAATGAGAAGCGAGGCGGGGGACGCCGTCGGATTTCTCGCCCTGGCCCGGCCCGAGCTGCACTCGACCCGACCCGACCGGGTCCAGAGGCGGGAAAGTGCCAGCTCCCCTGGAATCGTCCTCGGTCGAATCCCTGCGGCGTGCGCAGGATTCTGGCAAAGGAGAGTCTCGCGCGGAGCCGCGGAGATCGCGGAGTGCCCTGGCGCGCGGGCGATCACAAAGGGCCGACAAAGGGCCGACAAAGGGGCCGACAAAGGACAGGCACATCACCGCCGCAGGGACACCCATGCAATCTAGCGATGAGGTCGGTACGAAGCAACGGGAAAGTGCCTGTCCTTTTTGGGGTTAGATTCGTCGGGCAGCAGGCGATAGAGCATCCCGGCCGACAAGTCATCGCAGCCCTCATTCGCAACGCAGACAGCAAAGATTGATCTCGTGGGTGTGCCTGTCATCGGTTCAATCCAGGAGTCGTTTGATCTTCCTCTTGCGCTTGCCGACGCCATGCGCCTCGTACTAATGGATCTCGGCCTGGCGGACGTGCCCGTTGGGTAGTCGGACGCTCGCGATCCCCTTGAGTTTCCGCCGGCGTTGGCCGCCGTAACGGGCTTTCAGGTCAGCATGCTCGCGGATCGAGAGATTGACCGCGATTGTCTCGACGTCGGACAATTCGCCGATGATCTCGAAGTCCATATCACCGAGGCTATCGGGTCGGGGCCCCTCCTGCAAGGAGCCTTCCAATGAGAGAGGGGCTAAAAGGACAGGAGAGGGGCAAAAAGGACAAGGGGGCAAAAAGAGGCCAAAAGAGAGGAAAAAATGACAGGCATATTACCACTGCCCCGCCGCTGGAGCATCCATGCATTCCCAGCGGAAAAGTGCCTGTCCTTTTGGGATCTTCTCCAGCGGAAAAGTGCCTGTCCTTTTGGGATCTTCAACGAAGAAGGCATCCCGAAACGGGGACGCATTTCGTTTCACCGGCCCGCGGTCGGGCCGGCCCGGCCCGACCCGACCCGACCGGGTCCTGTGCTCCTCCCGCCGTCCCTGGCCCCGGCCGACGCTGGCCAGAAACCGACCGGCGGGCATCACCGCAACCCCCTGGATTTCAACAGTTCATCAGCCCAGGCCGCCAGCTTCTCGTCGAGCGGCGGTTTCGGCGGCCGGCGGTAGTCCAGTTCCAGGTCATAGCCTGCGCGGTCGTAGGCGGAATCAAGCGCCGCCTGGAGGTCGAGGCGGCCGTCGGGATCGCCGGCCTTCAGGGGGATCGGGATGACGGGCAGACGCTGAGCCAGGCGAATCCCCCACAGTTGCCCCCGGGGGCGCAACTCCTTCCTCGAGACGTGGACAAGATACTGAGGATCGCCGACCTTCCCGGGGACCTTGACCATCCGCTCCCCTCGAAGCAGGTCGATCTCCACCCAGTGGGTCGGAGAATTCATCACCTCGCGCCTCTTCGCTTCGAAACTCTCGCGGCCGGGCGAGCCCGGCGCCTTGTTCGCCGGACTGAGCAGCTCGATGACCGTGACGACTTCGCGCGACAGGCGGTCGATGATCTTCAGGAAGGCCTCGTGGACCTCCTCCTCGAACCATGTGGTCGCGACCACCGGTTCGGAGGTCTCGGATTGGGGCGCCGCGTCCTCCTGTGTGAGTCGCGACTCCTCCCACCCGGGACGGCCGAGCACCTCGATATCCGGGACCCGCTGCCGCGGCCGGGACCACTCCTCGGATTCGTCGGTGATGTAAGCGCGCTCCTCGATCCTGACGAGGTACTTCGGCCGCAGCTGGGCGGTCAGGAGGGCCTGGCATTCCGTGATGAGGTTGTGATGGACATCGGGCCAGAGCCCGGGATTCTCGAGGTAGGGGTCCATTCCCGGGAATGGCGAGGGCATCGTCGAGGTCCTCCGAATGGGCGGCGGAGTGGGCGCCACCATCGGGCATTCTAGCAGACGACCGCAACCCGGGCACGCTCGATCCGGCAGGCAATCACGACGCCCCAGGACGAGTTCAACTCGTCGGCCCCCTGGCCGCGTGCCGTCGGGACGCGACGGGCATCATCCTCCCGACCGTCGGCAGTCAGGCCGGCGGATCGGGATGTCAGCAGCGGTCAGGATGTGAGCCATTATCGCAGAGCCAGTTGAGCCACTCCGCGATTGGTCGATCGCGGCGAGTGGCTCACTTCGTCCTCTTTTCTCAACGACTTCTCCGAGGATCC
>JAKAUH010001188.1 GCA_021818605.1 Planctomycetota bacterium | reverse complement strand
CGGCGAGCCGGTCGCCCTGTTGCGGTTCGAGGAGGGCGTGCAGGAGGTCTTCGCCGTGCAGTTCCTCCCCGGCCGCCGGTATCCCGAACTGATCAACGACGACAGCAACCTGCTGGAGAACTCGTTCGTGGTCCCCGATGCCGCGCTGGCCGACGTCCCGGCCTCGCTGCGGGGCTCGTAGGTTTCAGGACTCAGTGGTCGGTGTCTGGACGCGGGAAGGGGGTCAGAGACGCGGGAAGGGGGTCAGAGACGCGGGAAGGGGAACGCGGGAAGGGGAACAGGAACCTTTGATTTCGGACGCGGGAAGGGGGTCAGGAAGCTTTGATTTCGGTTCCTGCCCCCTTGCTTCGAAGCAAAGCGGCCGGAACGAACGCTGGCAACGGTTAGACGCCCCCGCCGCCCGGTCCGCCCGCCCGTCCGAGCCTCCGCCGCCGTCCGGATCCCGACGAAGAAGACCGATCGGAGAAGAGGTTCACGCAGAGACGCAGAGAGAGCAGAGACGCAGAGAAGACGAAGACGTTTCACGCAGAGACGCAGAGAGAGCAGAGACGCAGAGAAGACGATCTCGGCGTCTGCAGCAGTGCCGGGAGAGTGCAAGGAGAGACCGTTGAGATGCCTCGCCGGGGGTCGCCGGCCACTGGCTCAACCCGAAGAATCGAACCGATCTCGATGGATCAACCGATCCTCCGCATTCCTGCTCGCTCCGCGCCTCCGCGCGAGACCCGGATTCCGGTGTCTCCTGTCTTCTCTGCGACTCTGTCTTCTCTGCGACTCTGCGTGAAACGTCTTCGTCTTCTCTGCGACTCGGCGTGAGACCCGACTGCGAGGCCGGCAGAGAGAACAAAGGGGACGGAGAGAACAAAGGGGACGGAACGAATTCCCAGCAGATGCTCGCGAATTCGTTCCGTCTTCGTCCCTTTTCGCGGCAACGATCCTGAACTCGTAACGCCGCCCCGGAACAGTGATGCCATGCTCCACGCCCCTGCCCGGCGGAAGCCGGCGCGATTCTTCCGCCATGCCGAGCATCAGCAGCTTTCGATCTCTTCCGGGCGGACGTCGAGGCGCTCCGCGACGGCTTCCAGCGTCCTCGCGTGGGGCTTAACGATCTCGTTGCGCTCGATGCGGGCGATCTCCCTGGCCGAGATCGGCGCGAAGTCGCTCCGCTTCAGTCGCCGCTGCTTTTGCAGCCGCATCAGCGAGGCGCCGAACGTCCGCTCGCTCTGCCGCCGCTGCTTCCGCAACCGGCGCCGGTGGTCCGGGTCCCGCTCATAAACGATCGCGTCCGCCGACGCCTCATAGTCGCCGAGGGCAACCGTCCGGCCGTAGTCGGTCAGCCGCAGCCGCGCGAGATCCGGCGCGGTTCCATCCCCCGACTTCTGGAATATCGCGAACGGAGTCACCACCGTTCCCAGGTCACCTCGCAGCAGCGTCTGCGTTCTGGCGCTGGGATCGACGCTGCCGCCGATGAACCGGTCGGCGGCAGCGCTCCGGGTCACCGCCTCGACCAGCTCCTCCCTGGGAAGCCATCGGAATCCCTCAACCAGGCCGGCCACCGGATGGAAGAGACCGAGCAGCGCGGGGATGCTCTCCGCGCGGGGGGGCGTCAGCGCGATGAGATGCGCCCCGCGCAGGCCCGCGCGGGCTCGGACGGCCTTCTCGAGCAGGATATCGGTGAACCGGCGGCTGAACGAGATCCACGTCGAGCGCCTGGCGGCCCGGCCCACGGCCGCCTCCCCTTCGGCGCGATCGTGGCAGACGAGGACGTGCGGCGGCAGCGGCCCCTTGAAGAGCCCTTTCTGCGATCCGAGGAAGACAAACGTCCGTTCGGTATCGAGTATCGCCTTCGTTCCCCTTCTCAGCCTCACTCGGCGCCGGAGACCGGCTTCTCCGGATCTTTCTCATTCCAGGCGTCGATCAGCGCGTCCCAGTGTTCCTCGATGATCTCCATCACCGCGGGGTCGATCTCCTTGATGCGGCCGCCCGGCGGCATCAGCTACCGCCGGTCGCGGAGGCCGAGCCGGGACGCTCACCAGGGTCAGGAGCCGAATCGGCGATTGTCGAACCATCCTTTTCGATGGCCTACCAGGGAAGTCCGATCCGATGCGATGCGATCCGATCCGATCCGGTGGGCGACGGCGGCGGGTCGGGTTCCGGCGGCGGCTTCTGCCCGCCGGTACGATCTGGTCCATCCCGCACCGGTCCGTGCGGTAGATGGAAAGCGGAACGCGGCTGGTTTTCGATCCTCTCAACCGCGCCAGGGTCACCGCTTGGGTCGGATCCCGGGCGAGACTCGACCACTCCCTGCCGCCGGCTTCCGGCTCGGGCATCGCTTCCGCCGCACGGGACGTTGACACTCCCCGCTCGCCTGGACCTGCCCCTTCGGGAACAGATTCCCCGTCGACGAACGAACCCGAGGCACCTCTCCGCCGGTGGGCTCCGGGTGGAGAGATACCTCGGGTTCGTCGGTCTCGCATCTGTTCCTTGGATAGCTGGCGACCCGGACGTGGCGATCCTGGCGGGCGTTGCCGACCGATCGGTCCCTCGCGGGCGGGTCCAGACCGTCGGCGCCCCCACGTCCGGGCCTCGCGGCCCGGATCGATGGGATCGCCGGCGACCCGATCCGGCCCGAGCGGCCGGATCCGGCTCAGGGCTCGTCGGCCTTCTTCTGGGAGATCAGGCGACGGACGCGCTCGGCCAGCAGTGCTCCGTCGAACGGCTTCTTGAACGCGTCGTTGAACCCCAGGGCGAACGTCTCGTCTCCCGGCTCGTCGCTGGTCAGCGCCAGCAGGATCGTTCCCTGATGGTCGGGGCTCTTGCGGAGATTCTGGGCGATCTGTCCGGCCTCGATCCGGCCAAGGGCCATGTCGATGATGATGGCGTCGGGATGGAAGCTTTCGGCGCGGATGCCCGCCTCGAAGCCCGAAGCGGCCGTCTCGATCCGGAAATCGTCCATCTCGCGGAGATGGTCGCGGAGAACCGCCTGAAGCGGAGCATCGGCGCCGACGACCAGCACTTTATGATAGACCTCGGCTTCCAGGTCGCCCAAGGGCATTCCATGCTCCTTGAGGAACCGCAGGAGGTGCTCCCGCGGGATGCGACGATCCTGAGAACCGGGGATTCGGTAGCCACGCAAGCGGCCCGAGTCGAACCACTTGCTCACGGTCCGAGGCGCGACCTTGCAGATCTTCGCTACCTGGCCCGTTGTAAAGACTTTCTTCATCTCAAGGACTCCACTCGCCCAGTTCGGTGCGAGACCACGGAGGTTTCCTCCTCCCTCCGGATAGGAACCATGTCGGTGCGAGGACAGTCCCAGCTCGCGGTCAAGGCCCGGCACCAGCAGCGTCCGGATCGCTCATTCACCGCGAGGCAGAACCATCGGCATGGTGCACCGACGTCGCTCCCGTCCTTGATCGACCCCGGGCGCGGCGCGATCCCTGGGCCCGGGTGCCGATTTCGGGACATGCCCGATCGCGGCGTCCGGGCGGTCCGGCGCGTGCCGTTCCGCGTGGCGTGGGTGACGGATGGGAATCCGATTCCCCCCGATCAATCGCGGTAGCTCCCCGCTCCGGTGCGTGCGGGGAACGGTTCAGTCCCTGTCCTGGCAAGGGGGTGTCGCTTGCCCTCCTGCGGTAGCGGACCTGACCGTCAAGAGTAATATTTCGAACCGCGCGGCGTGCGACTTTAGAAGGGGCCAGGGATAGTGCCACCATGCAACGCGATCCTCGGGGATGTCATGGCTATGAAGTCGTTGCAGGCGGCAGGACTTGCGTCGATCGAGGTGGGTTCGGCCGGTGGTCGGGATTCTGTCCCGGCCGCTCGATTTGAGGGGGCTTCCGGCGGTCGTGCGGGAGGTGGGCCGCCGCCCGGGGAGGGGAGGAAACCTGCCCTGGGCGGAGGATCAGGCGGATCGGTCAGTCATCGCTCCTCCGGAAGATGTCGAGGAGGCGGCGACGCGGGGGGCTGGACGAGGGACCGGACGCGGCAGCCGGTGCGGGTACTGGCACGATGGCCGAAGTCGGCTGCACGGCATCGTCCTTCTTCGCGGGCGCCGTGGAACTTCCCGCGCCGGGGGTCGCCGGAGCCGCCAGCGCGCCGGGTAGGGGCGGCAGTTCGCCGGGGGCCGACGGGGTCCCGGCGGCCGGCTTGCCGGTCGTCGCGGTCGTCGGCACCGGCGTGGGGTTCGAGTCCTTCTCGCGATTGAACAGGTTCAATAGCCGCCACCGGGGACGCCCGCCCTCGTCAGAGGCGCGACCGACGGCCGGGTCACGCTTCGCCTGGGTGTCGACACCCGCGATTGCCTCCATGTACTCCGGGCTCGGCAACGGGATCGCGTCCACGACGAGCAGACCCGGCAGGTTCCTCCGCCGCGCGGCCTGGTCAAGAATCGACACAAGCTGCGGATAACTGGCGCCCAGGTTGGCCGCCTCGCGGATGACTTCGCCCAACTCCGGTGAGCATATCGCCTTGGTGTCCGATGCTCCGCTAGCCGAGATGACGATCTTGCTCAGCTCGACCTTCTCGTCGTTGTCGCTGGCGTTGATCAGGATGTCGCCGCCGTCAAGCATCATCGGCGGCAGGAGCTTCTGCTGCCGGCCGAACAGGACGATCTCCGTTCGCCGCATCCGCGACACGTGGACCATCGGTGGGCCCTCCGAGTCGACGATGTAGAGTGCGAACGGATCCTCGGGCCGGTTGCGCCGCCTTGCTGAGCGGACGATCTGGAGCGACATCGAATCGCCCACCTCCTCGTCGTCCTCAACCTTGGGCTCTCGCAGCACGCGGACCCGTCCCAGGTAGGCATCCGTCGGGTCGAGAGTCCGT
>JAKAUH010000526.1 GCA_021818605.1 Planctomycetota bacterium | reverse complement strand
CGAGCTGCCCAGGATGACGCTCCTGCCGGGTCTGATCGACCTGCATACCCATGTTTTGCTCCATCCCTACGACGAGGCCGTCTGGAACGATCAGGTCCTCAGGGAGCCACTGGCCCTGCGGGTCTGCCGCGCGACCAACCACCTCCGCAGCATCCTCGACTCGGGATTTACCACGATCCGCGACCTGGGCACCGAGGGAGCGATGTACGCGGACGTCGGGATCAAGCAGGCGGTCGACCAGGGGATCGTGCCGGGCCCGCGGATGCTCGTCGTCACGCGGGCCATCGTGGCCACCGGCAGCTACGCGCCCAAGGGCTTCGCGCCCGAGTGGCACATTCCCCAGGGCGCCGAGGAGGCCGACGGCGTCGACGCATTGATCCGCGTCGTCCGCGACCAGATCGGCCGCGGGGCCAACTGGATCAAGGTCTATTCGGATACGGCGATGGGCGGCGGCCCGGTCCGGCCGTCGTTCACACAGGAGGAGATGAACCGGATCGTCGAGACGGCACGCTCCGTGGGCGTTCCGGTGGCGGCTCATGCCACTTCGAAGGAAGGGATGCGCCGCGCCGCGCTGGCGGGCGTGACGACGATCGAGCACGGCGACGGCGGCGATGAGGAGGTGTTCCGGCTGATGGCCGAGCGCAAGGTCGCGCTCTGCCCGACCCTGGCCGCGTTCGAGGCCTCGGCTCGGTATGCCGGGTATCGGCCGGGCTCAGGCCCCGAGCCGCCGCGGCTGCGCCGGGCGCGCGAGACCTTCAAGAAGGCCCTGGCCGCGGGCGTGACCATCGCCAACGGCAGCGACATGGGCGTCTTCGCCCACGGCGACGGCGCCCGCGAGCTCGAGCTGCTGGTCGAGTACGGCATGAAGCCGGCCGACGCGCTCCGCGCCGCGACGAGTGTCGCCGCCCGGACGATCGGCTGGCAGGATCGCGTGGGCACGGTCCGGCCGGGGCTCCTGGCCGACCTGGTCGCCGTCGAGGGGGATCCCACCGCCGAGATCAAATCGCTGCGGCGTGTCCGCCTGGTGATGAAGGGGGGGCGGATTCATCGCGAGCCGTGACGCTCGGCGCTTCCCGTGATCACGTCGAGAGCCGCCCGGGTCGTCGACATTCCGAGTGCCTGGTTGTCTCGCGATTGGGCTGGGGTTCGATTATGATGGGTTGGATCCGAAAGAAGCGTTCCCTCGAGACCCGCCGCCAACACGGTAACGACCGGAGGTCCAGGGGCATCGACTTGATCGAGTTGCCGAGACCATGTTTCGCATTCAACTGACTCCCGAGGCGCTCGACGACCTGGGATCGATGCGAACCTTCGACGCGAGGCGAGTGGTCGCCGCCGTGGAGAGTCAGTTGTCTCATGAACCGACCCAGGAAACGCGCAATCGAAAACGGCTACGCCCCAATGGTCTGGCCGAATGGGAGTTGAGGGTTGATGTGTTCCGGGTCTTCTACGACGTCGATGATGAGACCGTGAGTATCGTTGCGATCGGGTTGAAGCAGGGCAATCAGCTCTTCATCCACGGCGAGAGGTACGAACTATGAAGACGATCGATTTGCCCCAGACTTCTCCTGACGTCGCATCGCTGCTCGAGCAGGCCCGCGACGACGACCTGATCTTGCGCCTGGCGGACGGCAGCGAGTTCCTGGTGGTGGCCATCGATGACTTCGACGAGGAGATCGTCCGCACCCGGAATAACCCCAGGTTGATGGCCCTGCTCGAATCCAGGGCCAGGCAGTCCGCGACGATACCTCTCGACGAGGTCAAGAAGCGGCTCGGCCTGTAATCCCCCGGCGATCGCCGGGCGGGCCGCGAGCCCCCTCGTGGCATGGCGCGGCTCCCTCGGGCCGCTGCCAAGGGGGCTCCTCGGCTCCGACCCCGCCTGACGAGCCGGCGACGTCAGTCGCCGGGTTCCTCACTTCCGCGGATCCGATGATCGGCGCCTGATACACAGACCCGCGGATGCGGTCTGGTTCCTGGGAGGGCGAGGCTCTGTCACGCGACAGAGGCTCGCCCTCCCGGGCCGACCGGAAGGCTCCAGCGGGCTCCTGAATGATGACCCGGCGACTGACGTCGCCGGTTCGCCTGGCGGTCCGTCTGTCGGCGGCCTCCCATCCCTCTTCCGATTGAGCCCCCGCGCATCCTTGCCATTGCCCTTGCGCCCGAATCTGGCAGAAACCTGGAACGGTTGTCCCCCGGGCTGCACTCCTGACGGGTGACGACTGTGGCGACGGCGACGAGGCAACGGCACCGGGCGAGGCGAGGAGGCGCGGGCATGGCGAGCGGAGATCACGGTTCGATCGCGGGGATGATCGGCCGCCTCTTCGAGGCGGGGACGACGGCCGGGCTGGGCGACGGGGCGCTCCTGGAGCGGTTCCTTGCCCGGGGTGACGACTCGGCGTTCGAGGCGATCCTCCGGCGGCACGGGCCGATGGTACTGGGCGTCTGCCGGCGGATCCTCGACGATCCCGACGAGGTTGCCGACGCGTTCCAGGCCACGTTCCTGGTCCTGGTGAAGAAGGCCCGGTCGATCCGCGACCGCGAGGCCCTGGCGACCTGGCTCCATGGCGTGGCGCGGCGGGTCGCCGTGCGCGCCCGGGTGGACAGCCGCCGTCGCCTCGCCCGCGAACGATCGGGGGCGGAGGGATTGATCGTGGACCCGGAATCGAAGGCTCCCCGCGCGGACCGGCTCGAGTTGCAGGAGCTGCGCTCGGCGATCGACGGCGAGCTCGAACGGCTGCCGGCGCGGTACCGGGGCCCGGTGATCCTCTGCGACCTCGAGGGCTGGACTCACGAGCAGGCCGCGGCGCAGCTCGGCTGCCCGGTCGGCACGGTCAAGAGCCGGCTGTCGCGGGGCCGCGAGCAGCTCCGGGCCCGGCTGGTCCGGCGCGGGCTGGCGCCCTCGGCCGCCCTGATCGCCGCGACCCTCGCCGCCGATTCGGCGCAGGCCGTCCCCGTTGAACTGGCGAATCTCACCCTGGCCGCCGCGTCGCGAATCGCGGGCGGCGGGGCGGTGTCGGCCGGGGCTTCCTCGGCCGGCGCCGCCCGACTCACGAAAGGAGTGCTACGATCCATGTTGATGATCAAGCTTCAGCTCGCGTCGGCCGTCCTGGCGGCGGCCGCAATCGCCACGACCGGCGTCCGGGCCCTCGTCGGCCCCGCGTCGCCGCCGAGTGGCCCGAAGAATCCCGTCGCCGCGGCGCGGCCGCAGGTGGCGCCTGCGCCAGCGGCGAGGCCCGACGCCCCGCCGGCGGAGCGCGGGGTCGTCCGGTCGCAGCTCTCCAACGGCCTGAAGATCGTCCTCCGGCCGATCAAGGGCTCGCCGAACACCGCGATGGTCGTCGTGTACGCGATCGGCGGCGATCACGACCCGCAGGGCCTGTCGGGCCTGGGCCACACGATCGAGCACGTTTATCTGACCTCCGCGGCCGGCGACCGCAAGGCGCGGACGACCGAGGAGCTGTCGCGTGGGAACTCCGGCGGCGCCAACGGCCAGACGGGGGACCGGTACACCGTGTTCTCGGCCAGGTTCCCGCTGGAGGACCTCGATCGCGAGCTGGCGGATGCCGCCGCGCGGATGGCCGGCCCGCGGGTGACGGAGGACGACCTGGAGCGCGAGCGCCCTCGGCTGATCCAGGAGGTCCAGAACATGTTCGACAACTTCGCCGCGCTGGCGGCCATGAACAATGCCCGCGAGCTGGTGCGTCCCTCGCCGGCCGGCGGCCGCCACGGCGGGCGGCCCGAGCAGCTACGGGCGATCGGGCTGCGCGACATCCAGGCCCGCCTCAACCACTATTACAAGCCGAGGAACGCGACGATCGCCCTGGCCGGCGACTTCGACCCGCCCACCGTGCTCAAGGCGATCGCCCGGCACTTCGACGCCATCCCGTCCGGCGAGGCCGTTCCTGCCCCGCAGAATCCGGGCACGCCGCGGTTCTTCGTCCCCGTCCGGCCCAGGACCGGCAAGGCCGACGAGGCCCAGGGCGAGCCCACTGCTTGCCTGGCCTATCCGGCCCCCGCGCCGGATAGCCCGCAGTATCCGGCGTTCCTCATCCTGATCATGCGCCTCTGGGCGGCCGGGGATCGGCTTGGAGGCTCGGGTGTCACCGGCTCGCCGGTGTACTTCACGCCGCTGGACGACGGGGCGGTCGTCGCGATCTCGGCGAGCCTCAAGGGCGGCGAGACGCCCGTCCGGGCGTTCGCGCGGATCGAGAAATTCGTCGCCGATACGATCGAGCCGAAGCTCGAACACGGCGAGGCCGCCGCGGTGAAGGAGCAGCTCTCGATGATCCTGGGGCTCGGCGAAGTGCCCGACGAGCTGCTGGGCCGCAATCCTTATGGCGTGGCGTTTTCGCTGGTGCGCCGCGACCAGATCGGGCTCGACCCGGCACGGCTGGCGCGGGCGATTGACGCGGTCACGGATGCCGACCTTCACCGCGTCGCCGCCGAGGTATTTGCCCCGACCCGCCATGCCGGCGCGCTGGCCGGTGCGTTCGACGACGGGCGTTGATCGAGATCGAGAAGGCCGCGGGGTCGGATGATTGGCGAACCGGCGACCGACGCCTGATGACCCGGCGACTGACGTCGCCGGTTCGCCAGAATCGTTACTTCGCCCCCGTCTGGAGCTCGCGGCCGGTCTCGATCTCGATGTCGATCTCGCCGGGCAGGTCCTGGCCGTTGATCGACAGGGTCATGGTTCCCTTGAGGTGCATCTTGTCTTTCGCCTCAACGATCCGGCCGGCCTCGCGGTCGAAGAGGATCGATCCCTCGGAGGACTCGACCTTCAGGTCGCTTTTGGTGACCTTCGCCGGCGCCTACGCGGTC
>JAKAUH010000055.1 GCA_021818605.1 Planctomycetota bacterium | reverse complement strand
AACTTTTCGTGCGATTTGGTACTTTTCGTGGTTCCTCTTCTCTCTGGCTATCACCGACGATCGTCCGCCGGCTGCGGCCAGTTGAGTTGCCTGTGCAGGAACTCGAACGTCCCCCGGCCGTTGATCTCGTGGGGTCCGACGAAGACCTCCATCCGGCAGCGGTCGCCAATGCCGAGCTTCGCGTCGTAGAGGCGAAACACCTTGGCGAACTCGTAGGCCACCGTCTCATCCGGCGCGACGCCGTCGAAGTGCCCGCGCTCGACCATGAACGGCCGTGGTGCGATCAGTGCGGCCATATCGGCATAGTTGAATGTGCTGCCCAGATCGAACTCGAAGATCTCGTACTCGTTCGTCCAGACGTAGCTATAAGGGCTGCGGGTGGACGCATTCTTCCACACCCACTCGTTAAAATCCGCCGAGCAGATCGAGAGGCAGTAGTTTTTCACCAGAGGCGGGATGCGCATGGCCGACTTGCCGCCGTAGCTTAGCCCATAGAACGCGATCCGCGACGGGTCGACAAAGGGCAGCGTCTTCAGCCAGTCAGTGATCTGCTGGTGCTGGGGAACAATCACCGAGAACAGCGTCTTCTTGAGCGGATTCGCCTTGCGCTGAAGCGTGCGGAACCGATCGCCGAAGAGGTAGAGGTTCTGCGGTGCAAATGTGATGAAACCCCGCTCGGCGAGCCGCACGGCGTAGCGGTGATAGGCGGGGTTTCCGCCCCTCGGATCGGCGACGTCGCGCGGCCGGCCCTCGAGACCGTGCTGGCAGACCACCACCGGACGGCGCTCCCCATCCTTGATCCCCTTCGGCACCAGCAGGATGCCCATCGCGATAACATCGGGGAAGACATCCATGACAACCTCGTACCCGGTGAACGCCGGCTCATCGTAGATCCGGCGCGATCGGACATCGGCCGGCAGCGGCTTCATGTCGAACCGCCCAATGACCTCCTCGGCGAAGAACGCGCGATAAGGCTCGAGCGTCGCGGCATAGGCGGCGGCCGAGCGCGTGTCGAGCTTCTTCATGAAAGCGTCGCGCACATACGGGCTCTCCACGAGGAGCTGCTGACTGTGCCGGTCGAGCTCGTGGAGCTGCCGGCGCTGGCGCTCTCGGCCCCGCTCGACCAACGTCGCGACCAGCTTCGGGGTGACCGCATCCGCGTCACCGCCCGGGCGAGCCGGTCCCAGCGCCGCGGATGAGTCGAGACCACGGAGCAGAAAACCGAGCGCCTCATCCGTGCCGAAAGGTCCCGTTGCGTCCGGCCCGCTCCGGACCAGATCAAGCCGGGGCGCCGGCGTGAGGCCGACCGTCATTGCGCGGGCACGTTCAACCTCAGCGGCGACGGTCGAGACGGCCGGGGTGGTCAATCGGCCCGGCGCTCCGCCAGTGCCGGGAGGGATTGTGACTTCCGGCGCGCGGGCGGCCTCGACGATCAAGGGCCGAGGCGCGACCAGCGAGGCAACCTCGGCATCGCCGAACTGCTCAAGGAAGCCGAAGACATTGCGGTCCACCGGCTGGCGCCAGACCCCGTTGCGGTCGTCGAAGTAACCGCTGACGCAGACCGCGGCGATCCTCGGGTCGAGGGCCGATGCATACAGCGCGATCGCGCCGCCCTCGCCGTAGCCGAACAGGCCCACGCGCAGCTCACGCCCCGCGGACCGCGCCTCGTGCTCCAGCGCATCGACCAGCGCCAGCACCCTCTGGACCTCGTAGCCGATCGGATGACGGCCCAGCTCGAACGCCGGCCGATACACGAACTCGCGATTGGTCAGCCGCGCCCGCCCATTGCGCGGCGCGACGGTCCGGTCGATCAGCGTCGGGACGAGGACCCGGCAATGGCTGCCAGCCAGCCGCCGCGCCACCTGTGAACCCGCCGGCACGCCCGGCACCAACCCGGCGAGCTGCTCTGGCACCTGGTCGGCGTCCGGGATCACGATGACGCAGGTGTCGCCCGAGCCCAGCTCCAGCCCCTCGCCGGTCACGTCGCCGAAGGCCGGCCAGCAAATGGAATGAACCTCTTTGATCCCCTTTGAAACTTTTCCGGCGACGTCCCGCGTGGGATCCGTGGGGTCATCCAGCCGGATGATCCGCGGTGCGTCCGTTCGCTGGTCCCGAACGCCCAGGATTTGCGCCAGCCGCTTGCGGTTCGGTTCGACGGACGCGGCATAGGCCCGCGCCGACGACATGTCTCGCTTCCAGAACCCGGCGCGCTTCGCCGTCGATTCGTCGATCTGCTTCAATAGAAACCGATCCACGCCCGCGACCAGCGCGCTGGCGATGTCGCCCGTCATGGTCAGAGGTTTCGTCCCGGGCAATGGCGGGCCGTCGTCTTCGGCTGACAGCGCCCGGGCGCCAGGTCCAACCAGGGCCAGGAGTAGACTGGTCGCGAGCAGGCGGTTCATGGTTCACCTCCGCAATCGGGCGGGACGCCCTGTCGATTTTCGCACATTTCCGAACATCATGGCCTTGCCGGCTGCGTCGGGGCGCCGACTGTCTCGGCGGTGACCAGATCGACCGGGGTCGTCGTGTCGGCCGGAGGCCGCTTGCCGCGGATCAGGTCGAGCGCCAGCTCGATGCCGTAGACCGCGAGCTGGTCGGCATGCTGGTCGGCGGTGGCCAGCACCGAGCCGTCCCTCACGGCCGAGCGAATCGCGGCGATGTTGTCGAAGCCGACGATCAGGACCTCGCCCGACCGCCCCGCCGACTTGACCGCGGCCAGCGCCCCGAGGGCCATGCTGTCGTTGCAACAGAGCAGGGCCGTGATCTCGGGGTGCTCGCCCAGCATCGCGGCGGCGATCCGGTTGGCCTGGTCCATCTCCCACTGCGCTGTCTGCGAGTCGGCGATGAGGATGCCCGCGGCCTTCATGGCGTCCTCGAAGCCCAGTCGGCGCTGCTGGCCGTTGAAGGCGGTCCGGATTCCCTCGAGCAGCCCCACGCGATCCCCCGCCTTGAGTCGCCCGGCCAGGTACTCGCCGACCTTGCGCGCGCCGGCGCGGTTGTCCGGGCCCACAAAGGGTATTGAGATGCGCTGATCGGCCAGCACCGCCGCGTCGAGCTTGTTGTCGATGTTCACCACGATGATCCCGGCCTCGCGGGCGCGCTTCAGCGCCGGCACGAGCGCACGCGAGTCGGCCGGCGCGATCACGATCGCCGCGACACCCTGCGCGATCATCTCGTCCACCAGCGCCACCTGTCGGCTGAGGTCGCGCTCATCCTTGATGCCGTTGACGACGAGGTCATAATCGGCGGCATACGCGGCCTGATGCGCCTTCGCCCCCTCGGCCATCGTGGCGAAGAACTCGTTGGCCAGCGACTTCATCACCAGCGCGACCCGCGGCTTGCCGTCCGCGGTCCCTGCTTTCGATGATCCAGGCTGACCGGGTGCGGCGGACTCCTCGGATGTACCACCGCAGCCAGCGATCGCCGCGGCGAGAAGCAGGACCCGCGAGGCGACCGCAAACGGCCGATTGATGATCATGGCCGCGAACCCCCCGCGCGGCACGGCGGCTGGCTGGAGAGCTGAACGAGCGCCTCGAGTACCCGCGGCTTCTGGTCGGGCCGGAGAATCAGGTAACGATGAGACCCGCCCGAGCTGGCCGTGAACCGGGTATGGCCGTCCTCCTCAACGGCGATTGTGCCGGCCGGCGAGAGGTCGAAGTAATTCCGAGCGGCGAGGACGCCGTACAGCACGCTGGTAAGGTCCCACGTGGGCCGGTTATGCGGCGGCGGATTGCGGCGGATGTAGGCGTCGGCCAGTGGGTGATGCGGCGCGTAGCGGTAGTCGCGCTCGATGCTGACAGCCGGGTACGGCAGCGCAATGCCGATCTCGAATCCACTGTAGACCATCGGCGTCGGCCAGCGTGCGGCAACGATCCTCGCGCTGGGCACGTCGCGGACGACGTTGTACTCAAGATCGCGCAGATTCCCCTCAATCGGGGTGAAGGACCCGGCCATCAGCGAGAGGAGCCTGACCTTGCGCCGGACCAGCTCCCGCCCATCGAGCGGCGAATGCGCGTCGGCGGGCGAGTCGAGCAGCCGGGCCAGGTTGGTGAAGAATCCCACCTGCGCGATCACGACGGAGTGGTCGGGCTGCGCCGCCAGCGTCCTGCGCAGGACCTCCGTCGCCGACGGTGCCGATCGGCCCGAGCGCAGGTCGTGCGGATAGCGATCCCGCCCCGAGGCGTCCTTCTCGTCAACGAGCGACAGGAACGCGCTCTTCTCGACCACGCCCCGCTTGCCGACGACGCCGATGGGAATGTCGGCGCGTCCGTAGAAGGTGTTGACCGCGTCGACGAAGGGTGCGGCCTGATCATTGTCAGCGCTGACGGTCACCGCCAGCAAACGGCAATGGCCCCGCGACTGGAGCGCATGGATCATCCCCAGCGCGAGGACGTCGTCGCAATCGCCGCAGATATCGGTGTCGAAGATCAGCCGGACGGCTTCAGCGCCGGCGTCGTCGGCGCGCGCCGAGGACGAGTCCAGGCTGAAGGCCAGGGCGAAGGCCGTGGCCGCGGCGGCCATCGGCAGGATTCCCCATTGCATGGCGGGTGATGCCCTCAGTAGTCGGTGGGATGGCCATTTCGGCCCGCGCGGACGCCCGGACAGGATGCCCGGCGCCGGCAGAGAGCCGCGGATCGATCCCAAGCTTACCGAAGTCCGCGGGGCTGGGGGAGCATGCTGCGGCGAAGGCGAGCGGAAGGCCTCGATCCGATCGACCCGGAAACCACCCGGCATGGACCGGAGGGTCAATTCGCAGCCGGGTATCGATTCACCTCGGCGTGGGATGATAAGATTGACAAATCGGCCGTTAAATCCCTGGAAC
>JAKAUH010000411.1 GCA_021818605.1 Planctomycetota bacterium | reverse complement strand
CGTTGATACGTCGGGTCGGATCGGCGACCGGATCGGCGGCCCCGTGCCCCACGACGAATCGGGCGGCCTCGATGTGGACCTGGCTGCGGTCCTGCACGGGCCTGCGACGTCGCTGGCTCAAGGTCTGGCTCCCGACCTCGCCGGCTGGAAGGGCCGGTCCAGGCGCCGGGTCGCCCACGGGCCGGCGGGTCCCGGCGAGGCCGGTCCTGACGCACTTGACCACCGCGCGCCGGCAACCGCCCTGGACGATGACACGACTGCCGGCCGTGGTCTTCCCGGCGTGGACCTTGATGCGTGGGAGGCCATCCGGCGGATGCGAACGGCCGCGCCTTCGTGGGAACCGATCGCCAGGCGGTCGTTCGAGGAGTCGGCCGCCTTGCCCCGGTCGTCGGCGAGCTCGCAGGGCGGCCCGGAGGCATCTTTCCAGTCCGGCGGTGTGACGTCCGGCTCGGTCATCGAGAGACTCCTTCGCGAGCAGAACGACCTGATCCGCCAGGATGCTCAGCGCGCCGCCAGTCCGCCGATCTCGGCGCCTCCGCCACTCCGCCACGGCGGCCTGCGGATGGGGAGCTAACAGGGTATCGGAATCTCTCGCCTGGATCGCCACCCGTCCCATTGATGTCACTCACCAGGGCGCTGGAGGCCCGATCGCGATGAATCCCTCGTTTGGCGGCGCCTTCCTGTTCGGCACGGCCTGCCACGTGGTGCACAGCCCTCATACGGTTGCCCAGCAGAAAGGTAGCTTCTTCGGCGTAACGGGAATGACTGCGCTGTATGGCGGCGGCCGGGGACGTCTCTTCGAGATCAGGGGCGTGCTCATCGGTGCGAGTCTCACCGCCGTTATCGAGGCGGAGTCGTCCTTGCTCTCCTACGCGGACGGCATCGCGCGGATCTTCGTGGACACCCAGGGCCGATCCTGGCTGAACGTCATTTTCGAGGGCGAATACACCCCATCGTCCGACGGTCCCAAGAGCACGGACTTCGGCTGGTGTCTCCCTTACCGATGCATCCTCCACGGCCTGACGTAACATCCTGGCCGTTACATTGACGATCGATTTCAGACCATTGGCGACCACGCCCATGCCCTTCTCGCAGGCCACGATCCAGAGCGTCGCCCCGCCGCAGACTCTCGGGAGCCAGGTGTATCTCTCCTGGACCTCGTCGAGTCCGAGCGGGACGCCATTCCAGGTTTATGTCAATCAGCGGCTGGCGTGGGCCGGGCGGCGGCTCTCGACCTGGATTCCGATTCCGTCGGGCCCGGTGCGAATCGACATCGGTGCGGTCGCGCCGGGTGAGGAGGGTCTGAACTTCGCGTCCTCGTTGCCCGAGGCCCCGAGTCGCCGCGCGCAACTGACCTGGCAGTCGGGTGCCTACAAGGGGGCGGACCTGGCGGGCTTTTACGTCCATGGCTCGGACGCGCCGGGCGGGCCAGTGGATACCTCGACGGTTCTGGCCGACATCACCGCCTACCCCGCCGGGATCGCCACCGACGGCTTCGGCGTCGGCGGGTTCGGCTCGGGCGGGTTCGGTCACGCAGCCAGCAACTACACGTGGACATCGGGCCCACTGGCCGCCGGAACCTGGACGTTCGCCGTTGCACCGTATGACTCGGCCGGCAACGTCGGCGCGTCCAGCACGACGACCGTCACCATCGCGGCGCCGCCGCGGGCGCCCGCCGCCGTGCCCGGGACGACCGCGCGGCTCCAGTACTCACTCGAAAGCTACGGGCAGACCGGCTTCGGATCCGGCGGCTTCGGCCTGCCGGCAGCAATCCTCCAGTGGAACCCAAGCCCCCCATGAGCAACACTTACACGCCGAACACGAAGCTCGCGATGCCGGCCCTGGGCGACACCGGCTGGTCGGTCCCGGTCAACGGCAACGCCGCGGCACTCGACGGGCTGGCTCCGGTCGGCGGGCTCGCTGTCACCGTCCGCGAGGTTCCCAGCGCCTCGCTCTACGTGGCCGTGGCGCCGGGGACGTTCGTCCTGCCCGGCGGCCTCACGGCCCAGTTCGCCGGGTCGATCAGCTTCGCGGTCGCGGCCAGCTCCACCGTGGTACTCTACCTCGACGGGACCAACGCCTGGTCCCTCACGGAGGCGGCGAGCTACCCAACGACGCCGCACGTCCCGCTCGCGACCGTGGTCTCGGGGACCTCGACGATCTCATCGATCGTGGACAACCGCTGGTGCTTTGTCACCTGCGGCGCCTGGGTCGACGGGACGAATATCACGCTCGGGACGTCGGCCGGAACACAGTTGGGCACCACGGCGACCCAGAAGCTCGGCTTCTTCGGTAAGACTCCGGTCGTGCAACCGACGATGGGGACCGCCACCGCCGGCAGCTCGTATACGTCCAACGAGCAGGCGATGCTTCAGGCCGTCTACAACGCCGTTCGGACTCTGGGACTCGGGAGTTGAGCCCTCATGCCTGGCTCGTTCGACCTCGATAACACGACGCCGCCTCTCTGGGCCGACGCAATGACGATCGGCGTGTATCTCTACACGCCCGACGCGGATGAGCCGTATTTCCTGTTCCCGAACGTACAGTGCCTGCGCATCGACGCCCGCGAGGGCCCCGAGCCGCCGGTGGCCCGGTTCGAATACCTCATGGACGACACGCTGGCGATCAATCTCGACTGGCCGTCGCAGTTCGAGAACCTCTGGCCGATCGATGCCCAGGGGCCGTATGTCGTCAATCCCGACGACCGCATCGTCGTCATGGGCCAGAATCCCGACGGCACGCCGCTGATCCTCTTCGACGGCTTCGCCCAGGTGCCACAGGTCGACCTCACGCCACGCACGCAACGAGTCACGTTCACCGCGGTCGGTGTGGCGATCCGCGAGTGGGACCAGCCGGTCAGCGGGCGCACGCAGCGCCACTCGGACCCCGTCGGCATCCAGGACACATCGGGCGATTCGGACGTTTCGGTCGATCTGCCCTGCCGGTTCAACCCGGCGGATACATCCGTCGGCGGCCGCGGCGGCTACCTGCCAAATCGCACGCCCGACGGCGCCGACACCGTCGCCTCCCGTGGCGGCGGCGTCTCACTCACCTACCCGGTCTTCATCGACCCCGGGATCGAGCGCACGCCCGACCCGCGCGGCTACTGGAGCATCAGCGACGCGATCAAGTTCCTGCTCGCCGAGTACAACAGCGAGCAGGAATACACGGGATACCCGGAGTTCGAGGCTCTCGACGCACTCCTTCAGGTCGAATACGCCGCGAACGGCCAGCCGACGCTCACGACGGCCGACGCCGCGTCGGCGCCCTTGACCATCCGTGACTACGATGCCTCGAACAGGCCCTATCCCGAGGTGATCGCTGATTTACTCTCGTACGCCGGGTTCGTGATGCGGTGGGACACCCAGGCCGATGCCAATGGGCTGTCGGCGACGTCGCTGGACTTCTACCGGCGCGACGGTGCCTCGATGTCGCCACTGAAGTCGATCTTCCTCGACCCGGCCGGGACGACGACACTCGACCCGTCACGGAACAACGTCGCGCATCTCCACCTGGCCCGCGACGGTAACAGCGTCGTCAACGCCTGGCAGGTCGAGACGGCGCAGCGGCTCGTCGAGGTAAGCGTCATCCTTGCTCCGCTCTTCCAGCCGGCGAGCGACGACGCAACAGCGGCGAATCGCAACCAGTTCTTCCGCTCGTCCTGGAACGCTGCGACCTCCGCCTCGACCCGGCGCAGGTACCGCTGGTACGGCGCCGACGAGTGCGGCGACGGCCACTGGACCGCCTCGGGCTCCTGGAGCACCTCGCCGTTCGACTTCTCGGCTGTCTTCGAGCCCGACGACGGGACGCCGTCGTACACCGTTCGCTATCGCCCCGGCTCGCAGACCCTGATTGCGCCCGACTCCAACGGCAACCCGCTGCGTGCGGACCTGTCAATCAGCTTCGACTACGAGGGAGCGACGTCCGACCTGTGGGACGGAACAGGAACCTGGCAGTCGATTCAGGGCGGCTGGCGGCTCCTTTCCGATCGTCTTGGCATCGAGGTCACGGCCGAGGACCCCGAGCAGTGGTCGACCGGCAAGGGCGCGTCGGCCACGGGCGGATCGGGCTCGACGACGGCGATCGTGCCTGGCGGGGATATTCGCGGTGTGACGTGGTGGGCGGCGCCGCCGCAGAGCTCGCCCTGCAATGGGAAGCAGCCGGTCCTTCGCCTGACGACCGTGATCCGCGACGACTTTCGGATGCCGATCTCCGCCGGCAAGCGGCTCGCCAGTCCGACCGCCTTCGCCCGATGGCGAACGGCCGACGCCCGCGACCACTTCCACTATGCGAGCATCGATCGGAGCTCGGCGAATTACTCGCAGCAGAGCGGCGACGGCACCGACCCTGTGATCATGCGCGACGACACCGCCGCCGCAATGGCCCACGCCTACCAGCTCCGCGCCGCGCACGAGTTCCCCCACCTCGCTGGGTCAGTATCAATTCCTTATATCACGACGTTTTATCAGATTGGCGATCGAATCGAGCAGGTGATCGGCCGAGGCGTCAGTTTTGGCACCAACATCGCCCAGGACCAGGGTGAGCTCCCCACCTATCCGTGGATCGTCGCCATCTCCTGGAGCTTCGAGGGCGACCGGCAAGCCACCACTCTCCAGCTCTCCGACCAGCGGGCAGAGCATTGAGTTTTCAGTTTTCAGTTTTCAGTTTTCAGTTTTCAGTTTTCAGTTTTCAGTTTTCAGTTTTCAGTTTTCAGTTTTCAGTTTTCAGTTTTCAGGACACTCCTCGCCGAACACCACCAGTGTACAGACAGCCAATCAGCAGCATATCCCGGGAAATCCGTGCCCAGACCCGGGCCGCAGGGC
>JAKAUH010000012.1 GCA_021818605.1 Planctomycetota bacterium | reverse complement strand
CTTGACCTCCTGGAAAATGGGATGTCCTGCCTCATCAATGAGATACGACGATCGGCGAAAGTCAAGGGAC
Source organism: Planctomycetota bacterium (assembly GCA_021818605.1). Classification (GTDB taxonomy): domain Bacteria; phylum Planctomycetota; class Planctomycetia; order Isosphaerales; family Isosphaeraceae; genus JAKAUH01. Next base: position 4,758 of record JAKAUH010000012.1, on the reverse strand, counting down.
GGGATTTACCCAATCTTGGCCCATGAGCCCGAATTGTAACGGTGCCTGAGCCCGGCAGTCAGAGACATGTTCCACCCGGAACCAAATCTTTGTTGACAGCCAGGCGATTCGGTGGTGCACCCTGGACGGCGTGCCTACGATAAGGGCTCGTGGCACGAGGAACCCGGCGAGGAGTTCAACCGGAAGGACGTCATGAACAGGCTGGAACGCTTGCTGGGACCGCATCCTCGTCTTCGGGCGGCGCGGCCGGGGTTGCCCGAGCCTGGAGGGCGCTGTGTCGTCTACTGGATGCAGCGGGCGCAGCGGGGCGTTGACAACGGGGCGCTCAACCTGGCCGTCGCGGTGGGCAACTCGATCGGCCTGCCCGTGCTGGTCGCGTTCGGCCTGACGGCCGACTATCCCGGAGCTCAGCGACGGCATTACCGGTTCCTGGTCGAGGGACTGGTCGATGTCGAGAAGGACCTGCGCCGGCGGGGGATCGCGCTGGCCGTCCGGCTGGGGCGGCCGGATGCGGTCGTGCCCGGCCTGGCGCGCGAGGCCGGCGCCGCCATCGTGATCGGCGATGAGAACCCCTTGCGGGTCGGTCAGCAGTGGCGCGATCGCGTCGCCCGCGAGCTGCGCGTGCCGTTCTACCTGGTGGATGCCGACGTCGTGGTGCCGAGCTCGCACTTCCCGAACGAGGAATACGCCGCGCGGACGATCCGGCCCAGGATTCACCGGCTGCTCGGCGAGTATCTGCGGCCGGTCCAGGATCACCCGGCGAAAGTGAAATGGGACGAACCGCCGGCCGGCGAGGTGATCGATCCGGATCGGCTGATGGACGCGCTCGGGGTCGGCGGCGTGGCCGAGGTATCCGGATATCGGGGCGGCTCGAACGAGGCGATGCGGCGGCTGCGGCAGTTCCTCAAGGACCGGCTGCCGCGGTATGCCGAGGAGCGTAATGAGCCCACCCCGTACTCGACCAGCGAGCTGTCGGCGCATCTGCACTTCGGCCAGATCAGCCCGATCACGATCGCACTGGCAGTCGCGCGGAGCGAGGCACCCCGGGCGAATGCCGATGCCTATTTCGAGGAGCTGATCGTCCGGCGCGAGCTGGCGGTCAACTTCGTCGCGCGGAACGGGGAGTACGACCGGCTCGCGGGTTGTCACGAATGGGCGCGGCGGACGCTCGCCAGGCACGCCGACGACCCGAGGCCGGCGATCTACACGGCCCGGCAGCTCGAGGCGGCCGAGACGCACGACCCGCTCTGGAACGCCGCACAGCTCGAGATGGTGCTCACCGGCCGGATGCACAACTACCTGAGGATGTACTGGGCCAAGAAGATCCTCGAATGGACGCCCGACGCCGAGACGGCGTTCTCGATCGCGCTGGACCTCAACGACCGGTATGAGATGGACGGCCGGGATCCGAACGGGTACGCCGGGGTCGCCTGGTCGATCGGCGGCAAGCACGACCGCCCCTGGCCCGAGCGGCCGATCTTCGGCACGGTCCGGTTCATGAGCTACGCGAGCACCCGGCGCAAGTTCGACTCGGCCGCGTACATCGCGCGGGTCGAGGCCGTCAAGCGGGGCGAGACCAACTGCGATCCCAGTTCCGCTCGACGATGATCAGGGGAGCGTCGAGTACATGACGATGTTGCCGGCGATCTGAACGGCGCTCTTGTAGGTATACCCCTTGCAGTCGATGCCCGAGTGGCGTTCCAGGGCGCAGCCGAGGTCGAGCCTCGAGTAGATGATGACCCAGTGACCGCCGAGCTTGACGCCCTCGAGCTGGGGGAAACCCTTGCCGCCGCCGGCGGCCCTGGTGTACTGCGAATCCTTGAGGTTGAAGCCGCCTGGGAGGTTATAGAGCTCGTCGTCGTTGGGAATGGGCACGAGCTTGTTGCTGGGCAGGAGGTCGACGACGAAGCGGCGGAAGGCGGCGTCGAAGGCCGGGCTGCCGCAGGCGGCATCGGCGAAGATGGTGCCGCCGGTCTCGATGTGCTTGCGCAGGGCGTCGAGATCCTCCCTGGGGAACGAGATGGCCCCTCGGCCGTGGACATAGATCAACGGATAATGGATCAGGTCGGTGTTGCGGGGAAACAGGTCCTTCTGCTTGAGCACGACGTCATAGCTGAACGGCGGCTTGCGGAGGGCGTCCATCAGGTTGGGGATGGCCTGGGGCGCGATGTTCCAGTCGCCCGCGTGCATGAGCTTGGCAACCCGAAGGGCGCCGCGCCTGGGGGTCTCCTCGCCCCTGGCGCGGACCTCGCGGGCGACCAGCTTGTCGGCGGGCATCTCGCGGCCCGTGACATAGTCCACGACGTTCTGGCCGATCTTCACCGCGTTACCCACGGCGGGGTTCTTGCGGTTGCGCTCCGCCTGATTCCAGAAGCACGACAGGTCCCTTGGCGAGTAGATCACGACGGTCCGGCAACCGTGCTCGATGCCGAAGAGCGGGTGTTTCTCGGGGTCGAGCTCCCACCGGGCCCGCCAGACAGGATGCTCGGGGGGGAGCGGGCGGAGCTGATACTCGTCCTCGGGGAAGATCTCCTTGATGAGCCGGCGAAAGCCGCGGTCGAACTCGGGATTACCGCAGCAGGCGTCGGCGAACAGGAAGCCGCCCTGGTCGATGTACTCGCGGATACGGTCGCGGGCCCCGGCGGAGAACTCGGGCACGCGATGGCCGTTGAAGAACAGGATCGGCGCCTGGAGGAGATCCTGCACGGTGGCGCCCGAGGGGTCGACGATCTGCCAGGTCAGCAGGCTCTTCCAGTCCTTCGACACCGCATCGACAAGGCTGCGAACGTCGTCCGGGTCGTTGTTCCAGTCCCCCATGGGCTGGTGCACCAGCTTGTTGACGAGCACCGGTGAGCGGCCCTTGGCCAGAAAGAGCAGGGCGAAACTGGTCGCGACCAGCTCGTTCTCCTGTCCGGCGCCGCGCCAGAAGCCCGAGAGCGGCTGCTGCTGGTGGACCAGTTCCTCGGCACCCAGGCGATACCAGTCGTTCCGGCCGAAAAACCGGACCCCCGCCAGCCGGCCGGCGCGCTCCATGCCGTAGAGGTAGTAGTATTTCCAGATCTGCCCCTGGCCGAAGTTCTGCCCGACCTCGAAGTTGCGGGCCAGCCAGTCGAGCCCTTTCCGGAGGTTGGGGTTCTGGGTGCCGCGACCGCAGTTGATGATCTTCTCGCCCTGCAGGTACTCCTGGCCCTGGTAGCGCCTCAGCCCGCTGATGATGAGGCTCGAGACGCCCGCGCAGGTCATGCTGGCGCTGGAGATCGGCGAATCGGGGTGATAGGCCCAGCTTCCGTCGCGCTTCTGCGTCCCCTCGAAATACATCCGAGCAAGGGCCCAGACCTCGGGCTTGACCGGGACGCCGGCCTCGCTGGCGGTGTACAGGCCCAGCAGGGCGTACTGGGTATTGGAGTTGTCGCCGTTTCGGTGCTTGCCGTCGGTGTAGGTCCAGGTCCCCGGCCAGTAGACGTTGTCCCCCGGCTTGATCTGGGCCCGCTCGAGCCAGTCGACATTGGCGGCGATGCGCAGTCGGTCCTGGTCGGGCTCGGCGGCGGCGAAGACCATGGTCTGGAGGCCGATCGCATAGGTGCTGCGCAGGTCGTCGGGGCTGAGCTTGCGCAGGAGCGCCAGCGACCGTCGGATCGTCGGCGAGTCGACCGGCTCTCCGGCAGTGATCAGGGCCAGCGTGACGAGGCTGGTCATCCCCGAGCGCGAGTCGCCGTCGATGTCGGACCAGGAACCATCCTCTCGCTGCTGGTTCTTAAGGAACCGGATCCCATCGCGGATCGCCCGCTCGACCTCCTCGCGGGTCACACCCGCCGGCGCAGGTCGAGCGACGCCCAGCCCCACGGCGAACACCAGGGCCGCAATCACCGCGCGGCCCGCGATCTCAAAGGCGCGAATCATGGGAGAGCCCCCCGCGGTCGCACAGCCCGATCCCGCCGGCAGACAGGTGTCAGGGATCCAGCATGACACAACCGGTCGGCGCGCGGCAAGACGACCCGCGCCGCCGCCTGGACCTCTCCGGCCTCGTGCCTCTCAATGACATCGGACAGAGGGCCGGGCGAGTTGAGTTGAGCCGGACGGACGATCGAAGGAGTGCGGTAGGCCGATGTCGCGAGTGGATCAGCGGCGGCCGGAGGCGCGATCGTCGCAGCCCGGCGGGGGCCCCGGTACTCGCGCGCCGCCATCGCGACCGAGCCGAAGCGCGGCAAGGCTGCCGTCGACCCGTGTGGCGAACGCCGTGCCCCCATCGGTCGAGAACAGCAGCGGCGAGTCGACGAGCCCGGCACCCGCGGTGGGAATGGCCGCGTCGTGGGCGACCGATGTCGGACGCCGGGCCCTCGGGTCAAACCGCAGGACACCCGATCGCAGGCGCCAGGAGTCTGACTGACCCTGGCGGGCGAGATACACGAGCCTGGGCTCGCCGTCGGGCGCGATGGCGAGATCCGGGTGGCGCTCCTCGATCTTCGAGGCATTCCCCGCGGTGGAGCTGACCGTCCCCGCGACTCGACCGGCCGCGATGATGACGCGCCCGTCGTCGCCCAGCTCCAGCCACCAGATCCGCGGCGGCCCGAAGGTCGCCTTGCCCCCACGATCGATCTGCGTCCTGAGCGTCGCGAAGATCCAGCGGCGAAGCCGGGGGTCATCTGACCACGCCGGCTCGTCGAGCAGGACCTCGCCAACCCCCGGCGGCTCGATCGCCCAGGACACCGGTCCCGAACGCGTCGGACGCTGCAAGTCCGGCGAATCGGCGTCGGCCGG
>JAKAUH010000448.1 GCA_021818605.1 Planctomycetota bacterium | reverse complement strand
CCGGGTTTACGCTGTGATCCGGTCGATGGGCACGTCGAGCGACGGCCGGGGGCAGGCGGTGTATGCGCCGAGCGAGGCGGGCCAGGTGCGGGCGCTGCGGGAGGCGTACCGGCTGGCGGGTGTCTCGCCGGCAACCGTCGAGCTGGTCGAGGCGCATGGGACCGGGACCCGGGTCGGGGATGCGACTGAGCTGGAGGCCCTGAGCGAGGTTTATCGGGGCGCGCGCGGGGATGTCGCGTGGTGCGCACTCGGGTCAGTGAAGTCGCAGGTGGGGCACACCAAGGCTGCCGCCGGCGCTGCCGGGCTGATCAAGGCCGCGCTGGCACTTCATCACAAGGTCCTGCCGCCGACGTTGAAGGTGCGCCGGCCGGCCGGGGCGCTGGCGCGGGAAGACTCGCCGTTCTATTTGAATGATAAGGCTCGGCCCTGGCCGGCACCGGGCGACGTCCCACGGCGTGCGGCGGTCAGCGCGTTTGGTTTTGGCGGGAGCAATTTTCACTGCGTGCTGGAGGAGGCCGAGCCCGCGAAGGTGGCCATCGACTGGGACGGCGACGTTCAGATCCTGGCGTTCTCGGCCGACGATTCGCAAACGCTCGCCCGCCAGTTCGATGGTTTGCCGGAGCCGGGCCGATGGCCGGAGGTGCGGGCGATCGGGGCGAGGACGCGGGCTGGGTTCCGGCCCGAGCAACGGTATCGATTGCTGGTCATCGTCGAGCGGGGCGGGCGCGAACTGCCCGCACTGCTGGCGGACGCCCGCAGCCGGGTTCGGACGATGGCGGAGGGAGGCAACCTTCGCTCGGAGGAACGGACACGGCCGGACGGCGCGGATGCTCGCATCTTCGCCGGGTCGGGCTCGACGCCGGGGAGCCTGGCGCTGCTGTTCCCGGGCCAGGGTTCCCAGTATGTCGGCATGTCCCGGGAGCTGGCGTGTCAGTTCCCCAGAATGCAGGAGGCGCTTGGCGGGTTGGATCGCGAGTTGAGCGTCGCCGCGGCCACGCGCCGGCTGTCGGATCGGATCTATCCTCCAGCAGCCTTTGATGACCGGACGAGGGAGGCGCACGAGGCATCGCTGCGCGACACCCGGTATGCCCAGCCCGCGATCGGGGCGATCAGCCTGGGATTGCTGGGCATCCTCGAGGACTTCGGCGTGCGGCCCGATCTGGTTGGCGGCCATAGCTTCGGTGAGCTGACGGCGCTTCGGGCCGCCGGCCGGGTCGACGACGCGACGTTCTGGCGGCTGGCGCGAGTCCGCGGCGCCCTCATGGCGGAGTGTGCGGCGGGCGGGACGGGCGGGATGCTGGCGGCGTTTGCGTCGTCGGATCGGATCGAGGGGGCGATTCGCGAGCATCGCCTCGACCTGGTGATCGCCAACCGGAACGCTCCGGCGCAGTGCGTGCTATCGGGGCCGTCGCCGGAGATTGAGCGGGCTCGTCGAATTCTGGCGGAGCGTGGGATCAGCGCCCGAGTGCTGCCCGTGTCGGCGGCCTTCCACAGTCGGTTTGTCGAGTCGGCCAGGGTTCCATTCCGCCGCGAACTTGCGACCGTCGAGTTGCGGCCGGCCGTCATTCCGGTGTTCGCCAACTCGACGGCCGAGCCCTATCCGGCCGACGCCGAACTGGCCCGTGACCTGCTGGCCGAACAGCTTGCCCGACCGGTCCGCTTCGTCGAACAGCTCGAGGCGATGTACCGGGCCGGCGCCCGCACCTTCCTCGAAGTCGGCCCGGGCGCTCGGCTCACGGGTCTCGTGCGCGCGACGCTCGAAGGCCGCCCCCACGCCGGGTTCTCGGTGGACGCGTCGAGCGGAGCGCGCGGCAACACCGTTGACCTGGCCTGTGCGCTCGCAACGCTCGCTGCCCTGGGTTATGCTGTTGAACTGACCTGCTGGGATGCTGGGGGGGCTGCGGAAGACGTGTTGTCCCGGCGGCCAGGGCCGACCGTGTCCATCTCGGGTGCCAATCTGCGTCCGAGGGTACGCGACGCGGAGGAGCCTCGACCGCGGGCCCTCGAGCGCGAGCCGGTCCCGAATCCCCCGCGTCGCGTCGAGGTTCCGCCCGGGATCGCGGCTCGGCTGCCCGCCGAGGCAACCGGGGAATCCCACGGCGCCAGCGCTTTTGCCCTCCCGCCACGACATCACGCCGGGAACGATCGAATGACGAATCCTGTCCAGGGGCCAGTTTCTCCTCCTCAGAATGGGCACGCTCCCGCCGGTTCAATATCGATCGCGGAGCCGGCCGCCGGTCCGCTCGCCCCTCGGGTGACTCCCAGGATCGAAGCGAGAGCGCCGATCCGGTCCGACGAGCTGTATCGGGCGATCCAGGAGAGCCAGGACAACCTTGAGGCGCTCCAACGTCTTGCCGAGCAGACCGGGGAGCTGCATCGACAGTTTCTCCAGGGGCAGGAGAAGATCCAGCAGACGTTCTTGCGCCTGCTCGATCGGCAACAGGAGCTGAGCCTGGGCCGCAGGACGGCCATTGCGGCCGATCGGTCGCACGCCTGGACTCAGCCGGAGGCTGGGAGTCAGGAGTTCGCGTCCGGTCGCGAAGGTGCGATCAGGCCGGGCGGCGATCAGGCCGTTCAGAGGAATGGGACGGAGGAGCACGCCTCGGTTCTGTCGCCGACTGGTGGCAGTCCCGAAGCGGCGGCGAACGGGCACGTTCCTGCACGGGCCGTGCAGGAGCACCGGACTCTCGAGGTCAGCGAGCAGCCGGAGGCCCGCGCCCTCGTCACCGCGATCGAGCAGGCGATCGCCGCCTTACTTGAAGTGGTCTCAGAAAAGACGGGTTATCCGGCTGAAGTTCTCGGGCTCGACATGAGGCTGGACGACGACCTGGGGATCGACTCGATCAAGCGGGTCGAGATCCTCTCGGCGGTGCAGGAGCGGTATCCGGGTCTGCCCACGCCGTCGCCCGAGCAGCTCGCGTCGTTCCGCACGCTGGGAGCGATCGGCGAGTATCTTCAGGGTGGTGGCGCGATTGAGGTCGAGGGCGAGGGCGCGGACGCTGCCGTCGCCGCGACTGATGTCGACGACGAGGTGACTCCTACGCTGCTGGCGACGGTCGCGGAGAAGACGGGTTATCCCGCCGCGATGCTTGAGCTGGACATGAGGCTGGACGACGACCTGGGGATCGACTCGATCAAGCGGGTCGAGATCCTCTCGGCGGTGCAGGAGCGGCTGCCGTGGAGCGCGGGCGTCGGGCCTGACGTCATCGGGACGCTCCGGACGCTGGGCGACGTCGCGAACACGATCCGGCAGTCACGCAACGGAACGGCATCACGTTGCGATGTCGGGTCGGGTCCGGCACGAGGCGACGGGGTTTCGATCGTGGCGGGGGCTGCCACGTCGAACTCCACCGGCCGAGATGATGCCGGGGATATGGCCGTCGCCCGCGTGCTGCTGGAGGCCGTGGCGGACAAGACGGGCTATCCCGCCGCGATGCTCGAGCTGGACATGAGGCTGGACGACGATCTGGGGATCGACTCGATCAAGCGGGTCGAGATCCTCTCGGCGGTGCAGGACCGCCTGCCGGGGACGCGTGCGATCGGACCTGACCAGGCCGGGACCCTGCAGACGCTCGGCGAGATCGTCGTGTTCCTCTCGGCTTCGAACGAGGTTGACTCGGATCAGGAGATTTCATCCACCGGCGCTGAGGGGCGTAGTGGACAGAGGGAAGATTCCGCCGCCGATGCAGTCGCGCTCCAGCTTCTGGTTCCGCGGGTGCGGTCGTTGCCGAGGAACGAGGCACGAGAAGCGATTCTTCTGCCAGCGGGCGGCGTGATCGGGATCCTCGACGACGGATCGGCTCTGACCGATGCGCTGCGAGCGGAGCTCGCGGCGAGAGGTTATCGCCCTCGCGTGATCCGCGACCACGACACGCAGGACTTCCTTGCTGACGGTGCCTTCTGCGGTTTGATCGTGCCGGCCAGAAGCGGGTCCCCGGACCTTGCCGGCGATGGCTTCCGCTGGATCCGCGCGGCGGGACCGGCGCTCGAGCGGGCCGCAGGACACGGGGCCGCGGCATTACTGACGGTCTCGCGGCTGGACGGCCGGTTCGGGATCGAGGGACTTCGGCCGGATGTGGATCCGGCCTCGGGCTCGCTGGCCGGCCTGGCGAAGACGGCGGCGCGCGAGTGGCCGGCTGTCGCTTGCAAGGCGCTTGACCTGGGGAATGGCCTGGAGCCGGTCCGACAGGTGGCGTCGGCGATTGTGGATGAGTTCCTGACTCGCGGACCCGAAGAGGTCGGCCTCGACGGCGAGAGGCGCGTGGCGGTTGAGGTGGTGCCGGCGGCGCGCCCGGTCCGATCGCACGGCGTGAGAGCCCGGCTCCGCCCTGATGATCTGGTCGTGATCAGCGGCGGCGCGCGGGGGATCACGGCCGAGGTGGCCGTCGCGCTGGCCCGGGAATTCCGGGTCCGATTGCTGCTGCTGGGCCGGAGCGCGGCTCCGATGGCCGAGGAGGGGGCGGAGCTCGCCGCTTGCCGTGATGAGGCGGCGCTGCGGCGCTACCTGTCGAGGGGTCCCGAGCGCGGCCGATCGCCCCAGGTGATCGGCGAGAACGCTCGCAGCATCCTGGCGAGCCGCGAGGTCCGTGCGAACGTGGCACGGATCGCCGCGGCCGGTTCGCGAGTCGACTATCGGTCGGTCGACGTCCGCGACCGGGCGGCCGTGGCGGAGCTGATCGCTCTCGCCCGCGCCGAGTGGGGTCCCGTGCGGGCCCTGATTCACGGCGCCGGCGTGCTGGCCGATCGCCGGATCCTCGATCAGACGGATGAGCAGTTCGCCCTGGTCTATCGGACGAAGGTGGCGGGACTTCGGAATCTCTTCGACGCGAT
>JAKAUH010000117.1 GCA_021818605.1 Planctomycetota bacterium | reverse complement strand
CCAAGCGCGGGCCGGGGACCTGCGGCGACGAATCCTGGTTGCGCGGCCCGATCACAGAGCGCTGAGGTCCAGCGCCGTGACACGAATGCCCTGCTTGAGACCCAGGCGCTTGTAGATCTCGTCGGTGGCCGGCACCGTGACGTACTTGTGCGGCGGGACGCCGATGCTGGTGAGCACCCGGACCGGATCGTCCGCCTTGCTCGCCTCGCCCTGGATCGCCAGGCCGCCGAGGATCAGCGGCGAGGCGTTCTCGATGCGGATCAGGTGGACGACCCTGCCCTTGTCGCGGGTTCTGTGCAGGATCTGGGCCCGCACCAGCCGGCTGATGATCCCCTCGGCGACACCGTCGGCCAGCCCCGCGGTGTCGAGCTTGCCGTCAGTGGTCTTGAGCTTGATGCTAAACTTGCCGTACGCGATCCATTTCTGCGCCGTACCGTCGCTGCTGGCCAGTTGCACGAGCGCCTCACCACCGTTGATCCGGACGCGGCAAGCCAGGCCGGGACCCTCCGGCCGAGCCGGCACGCCGATCCTGGCCGTCAGGCCCAGCACCGTCTTGTCCTTCAAAACCTCGGTCAGCGCGGCGACAGCCGACTGGTCGGCCGCGTCCGCCCCCTCGATCTGGAACAGCAGCTTGCCGGTATCGCCCGGCTCGTCCTTCAGCTCATCCAGGTGGTCGACGAAGTCGCGGGCCAGGGACAACTCGTAGGAACGAACCCCATAGCTCTGGGCCAGCCGCGCGATATCATCCCACTCCAGCCCGCTGGTCAATCGCCACATCACCACCTGCGAGACCGATGTCGGCACCTTGCCAGTCGACAGGCGGCGCAGGGCCTTCTGAACACGGGTGTCTTCGGTCACCCGCGACACATCCCCCAAGATGCGAACCTGCTCACCCTCCTCAGGCGCCATCGGGCCCACCTGACCGCCAGGCGCGTTAATGCTCACCAGCCGGGTCGGCAGCCGGCGAGTCTGCCGCGGCTTAAGATCCGCGGCCGACAGCGTCGAGGTCGGCACCGACATCATGCCCATGCCACCGCCCATCATGCCGCCGCCCATGCCACCGCCCATCATGCCGCCGCCCATGCCACCGCCCATCATGCCGCCGCCCATGCCGCCCATCATCCCCATGCCAATCATGAGGCTGCGCATATCCCAGCTATCGTATTCACCGCAAAAGTACATGATCAGCCGGGAGAGCGTCATCATGCCCATCATCGGCGGCATCGTCCGGCCGCTCATCCCGCCGCCGCCGCCACCACCACCGCCCATACCGCCGCCCATGCCACCGCCCATACCGCCACCCATGCCACCGCCCATGCCTCCCATGCCACCGCCCATGCCTCCCATGCCACCGCCCATGCCTCCCATCATGCCACCGCCCATGCCTCCCATGCCACCGCCCATGCCTCCCATCATGCCGCCCATCTGGCCGGTGGCGCTCTGAGCGATGAGGCCCGGGGGCAGGATGACCCGCAGGGGTTTGCTCGTCCGGTTGGTGACGGAGACGGTCAGGCGGCCATCGCCGGTGCCTCGGGCATTGACGGTCACGAGACCTTTCCGTGAGGCGTCAATCAGCGAGTAACTGGGAATCTCGCGGTCGCTTGGCGTCGGGGCCGTTGCCTTTGTCCGCTTCTCCTGGGCCTGAACAGAGCCGACCCCTACCATCAGCAGCCCGGCGAATAGCGGGGTGAAGCGTCGCGTTGGCCGTTTCATCGTGCTAACCTTTCGGTTTCAGCAGAGAGCCGTGAGTATGGGGTGCGAAAGAAGCCGTCCCTGCCCTCTTCAGCATCGAAGATCAGGGCGAACCTCGCGATTCCGCATTCACGCATGACTCGAGAGCGGATCCCTGAAGGAATTGAATGACCAGAGTGGGTCGCATCTCGGTAAAGAGGGGTAAGCTGGGGCGTTGATCTGGTTCGCGAACTTGTCTTGGCCCCGACCTGCCGACCCGGACCTCGCAATAGACGACGCGGATATCGTCCTTATTCGATCGCGTCTCAGTTTTCCTGAAAATTGATACCGAAAGCAATGATGGGCGCATGAAGAGGAGCACTCCAATGGGCTACGCCTCTCATCTGGCCTGCTCGGTCTGCCAGGCCGAGTATCCGGTCGATCGGGTGATGAACCTGTGCGAGAAGGACGGGCGGCCGTTGCAGGTCGTGCTGGACCTCAAGCGGCTGGCAGCCGAGCGCGGCCGTGACGGGTGGTGGACGCCCGACCGCCACAACCTCTGGCGTTTTGGGGGTTTACTGCCGCTGGATTTCGACTCGCCCGACGACCGCCCGCAGATCACGACGCTGGGCGAGGGCCACACGCCGAGTCTCGCGTACGACCATCCGCTGGCCGCGCGGCTGGGCTGCCGGCTGGAGGTCAAGGATGAGGGGAAGCACCATCGAGGGTTCGGGGGCAACCCGACGCTCTCGTTCAAGGACCGGGGGATGGTGATGACGGTGGCGATGGCTCGGAAGCTCGGGCTGACGCGCCTGGCCGTGCCGACCCAGGGGAACGCCGGGGATTCGCTGGCGGAGTACGCCGTGGCGGCCGGGATCGAGGCGGTGATCGCCATGTCGCCCGACACCGACCTGCCGGTGCTGGGGAAGGTCGCGGCGTATGCGCGATTGCATCCCGAGCGGGTCCGGCTGGACCTGGTGCCCGGCACGATCGTCGACTGTGCCCGGAAGATCCGCGAGGAGTATCTGCCGCGCGGGTATTTCAGCGTGGCGACGTTCCAGGAGCCGGGCTGGCGGACCGAGGGGAAGAAGACGCTGGGGTTGGAGATGGCCGAACCGTCGGGCGACCGGCTGGCGGAGCGGCGCTGGCAGTTGCCCAACGTGATCGTCTATCCCACCGGAGGCGGAACCGGGGTGGTGGGGATGGCCAAGGCGTTCGACGAGCTGGAGGCGCTGGGACTGGTGGGTCCAGACCGGCCGCGGATGATTTGCGTCCAGAGCGAGGCCAGCACGCCGATCGTGCGGGCGTTTGATTCCGGCGCGGCCGACATCGAGCCGCGTCCGCCGGGCAAGACGATCGCGACCGGGCTGAATGTCGCGCAGAACATCGGGCACATCAACGTGCTGCGGATCATCCGCGAGTCGGGCGGCTGCGCGCTGCCGGTGTCGGAGGCCGTCATTGCCGCGACGATCCGGGACGAGTGGCGGATGCGGCGGTTCGCCTGGTCGCCCGAGGGCGCCGCGACGCTGGCCGCCCTGCCCGAGCTGGCCGATCGAGGGATGCTCCGACCCGGTGACCGGGTCGTCCTGGTCAACACGGCCTCGGCCGAGAAATATCTCCCGACGATTCGCGACTCGCTCGACGGCGGCCTCTGAAACCGGGCCGGCCGGCTCGATCCGGAGTCACGCGGGTCATTCCGCGTCGGGATCGTCGTCCGCCTCGGCGGCGGCCGCCCAGCCCGGGCCGGTCAGGGCCGGCAGCCGGCCCGAACGAAGGACATGGATCGTGATGTCCTTGGCGCGCCGGGGCCAGGGCATCGATTCAACCCGGGCGACGGTTCGCTCAACCGGGTAAGCGGCGCGCCGCAGCTCGATCCGGCCGTCCTCGATGATCGCGTACGCCGCGCGGGGATCACCGTCTCGCGGCAGGCCGACACTGCCCGGGTTGAGCACGGTCGTCCCGTTCACCTCCAGCCTGAACTGGATGTGCGTGTGCCCCACGCAGACAACGTCGGCCTCGACGTTCTGAAGCCGCTTCGCCCAGGTGTTCGAATCCTTCAGCAGGTATTCATCCAGCGGATCACGAGGGGTGGCGTGCACCAGGAGGAACCGCTTGCCGTCGATCGTGCAGCGCTGGGTGACGGGCAATTGCAGGAGATACCTGCGCTCCTCGGATCCGAGCGCCTCCCACATCGAGGGCCGCGATGTCGCCGTGAGGTAGCGGAAGCCCGTCTCGCCATCGACAGGGATGCCCTGCGCGACACCATGGTCATGGTTGCCGCGGATCGCGTACGTGGCGCGATCCATGGCCCAGCGCACGCATGGCGCGGGGTCGGGTCCGTAGTCAACCAGGTCGCCCAGGCAGAGGCAGGCGTCGAATGGCTGGTCGATCGCCTGGAGGGCGGCCCAGTTCGCGTGGATGTCGGAGACGACCAGTATCCTCATCGTCGATGGGGCTCGCAGAACATTGGGAGCGGCTCCTCAGTGTCGCCCGTGCGATCACCGGACGCAATGGCAACGGCCGCAATCAGCGCATTTTATCAACATCGGCCGCGGCGTGTCCCGCGATCGGCGAGGTGAACCGGGCCAGCAGGACAAAAATCGGCCGGCTCGAGCGGCTCGCAGTCCTCGCCGCCGGAGCGGCCGAAGATCCTCGCGACGACGCCTGGGCCACCCGCATCGGTCGTGTCAGGCGACGAGCCACCGGTCGCACCAAAGCTGGAACATCAGGAGCGTCCAGAGCGGCTTGCGGTGGTCGCGCGTGCCGGCGCGGTGCTCGGCGACCAGCCGCGCCACCGACGCCGGCCGGAAGATCCCCTGGCGCTCCAGCCGCGCGCGTCCCAGCAGCTCGTCCACCATCGGCCCGAGCGGTCCGCGCAGCCACCGCGCCACCGGGATGCCGAATCCCTTCTTCGGCCGGCGGAGGATCGAGGCCGGCAGCCGGCGCGCCGCCGCGTGCTTCAGCAGCCGCTTCGTCGTGCTCCCGGCCAGCTTGAACGAGGGCGGCAGCGTCTCGATCCAGTCGACCAGCTCGGTGTCCAGGAACGGCGCGCGGACCTCCAGCACCCCCGACATCAACGCGCGGTCCACCCTCGCCAGGACGTCGTCCGGCAGGTTGTTGGCCTGGTAGAGCAGCAGGGACTGCGAGAGCGGGTCCGGCCCGCC
>JAKAUH010001079.1 GCA_021818605.1 Planctomycetota bacterium | reverse complement strand
CGCGGGTTTCTCTTGATGGTCGGACTCTTCCTCGCTCCCGTCCTGCGCGGCGACGAGGAACGCCCGCAGATTCCGGTCGAGGTGTACGAGTGGTCGGTCTGGGTCACCAACCCAGCCCAGACCACCCTGAACGAACCCCGCGTCTACCGCAACGCGATGCCCGGGCCGGTGGGCACAGTCCGGCCCAAGATCGAGGGCCCGGAGCTGGACCGGAAGTTCCCCGTGGCGCCGATCTCGGTGACGCAGGCCTTCGGCGAGCCGACGAAGGACGTTGACTTCGACCTCCGGGTGAAGAAGGGGCACGTCCTGGCCCACTGGCCGCAGGGCACCGAACGGAGCAACGGCCTCCGGTGGTACAGGACCAACCTGATGGCCTCGCTCCCGGCGGGCGCGACACCCGGCTTCATCCCCGAGGATCACTGGTTCCAGAAGCTCCGGCGTGGCGACCAGGCGCTCTACCTCAAGCACGAGACGAGGGTTGAACGGTTCCTGGCCTATGACAACGAGGTGGCGATTCCGATCCCGGTCAAGATCCGCGGCGGGCCGGACGAGTACACGCTCCAGAACCTGACCAACTTCAAGCTGCTCGACGTCGCGGTGATCGCTCCCGTCGAGGGAGGCGGCTACCGCTTCGGCTGGCTCGACGAGCTTCCCTCCGGTGTCCCGAAGGACGTTGCCGACGAGCAGGCCAGGGAGAAGGAAAAGAAGCAGAAAGAGAAGGACAGGGACAGGCCGGAGGTGAAGGCGAAGGCCGCGGAGGCGGCGCTCGAGGCAGCCGAGGCCGGGCTCAAGCCGAAGGACAAGGCGAGGAGCGAGCCGAAACCACTCCCCGCCGAGGCCGACGCGAACATCCGCGCCCGGGTCGACCAGGCGCTCAATCGCCCCGTGACGGTGAATGCCGAGAAGGTTCCGCGCCGGGACGTCCTGGCCCTGATCGCCGGCCAGGCGCGGATTCTCTACGAGGTGGACGACCCGACACTCGCGAAGGACAAGATCGATCTCGGACAGACGATGACTCTGAAAGCCAGCCGGATGGCGGCGCGCGACGCGCTGGCGGAGGTGATCGGCACGATCGGGCTGAGCTATCGGATCGCCGAGGACGGCAGCCTCTTCATCACCACGGCGGCCCGACTCGCGGCCGAGACCAACAAGAAAGCCGTGATCGAAGGGCCCCCGATCAAGCTGACGCTCTCTCAGCCCTTGCGCCCATCCGACTCCTCGTTCCGCGAGGTCACCCGCGACACCTATGCCCGGCGCCTGGCGGCCAGGGGATTGCGCCCGGAGGTCATCCAGACCTACCTCGACCAGTACGCGCCGACGCTCTTCCAGCCCAAGGACCTGATCGTCGTGGCCCACCTTTCCCGCGAGGCGATCGACGAGCTCGTGCTCCTCGACGTCTTCCCGACCCCGAAGAAGTTTGTCCGAATGGCGGCCGTGGTCGTGCATGGAGTCGATCCGAGGTTGCAGGATCGCGCCCGCCTGCTCGTCAAGCGGCTCGGCGACCTGCATCCCAGGGCCCGCGAAGACGCCGAGACGCAGCTCTTCGACCTGGGCCCGGTGGCGATCCCCGTACTCGAGGACGCCCTGCGCGACAAGGACATCGAGATCGTCTTCCGCGCCGAGCGAATCCTCCTGCGCCTCAATCGCCAGGTCCCTTGACCCGGGCGGTCTGGCCGGCCGACGCTTCCCTGGCCTCGTCGGCCGAGAGCAGTCCGTCATGGTCGTGGTCCAGGCGATCGAACTGCGCGCGGGTTCCGAGGAACTCGCGCGGGGAGACGTCGCCGTCGTGGTTGCGATCCATCTTGCGGAACCAGTTCGGACCGGCGGCGGGCCTCGGACGGGACGGGGCCGCGATCACGCCGCCGATCACCGCCACGGCGCCATTGGCCGTGGATTGCGCCAGCAGGAACGACAGGTCGCCACGGTCGAGCGAAAGCCGGAAGTGGTGGGGAATCTCCTCGGGCATCACGCGGCCGTCGCGGTTGCGGTCGCACGCCGAGACGCGTCCGAAGGTCTCGATGACTTCTCGGGCACCGAGGCGACGATCGCTGTCCATGTCCAGCATGCCGAAGAGAGCCCGGCCCTCGTCCGAGCCCGTCATCGTGAGACGCCCTTGCACCGCGACGGCTTCCCTGGCCACGAACTCGTCCAGCTCGCGCGGGTAGACCTTGCCGTCGCCGTCGCGGTCAATGGCCTGGAAACGGCCGGTCAGGGGCGAGGGCAGGCCGTTGTCCTGCCTGAGCTCGTGCGTCTCGACGTAGCCGTCCTGATTGATGTCGGCCGCTTCGAACTGAGCCTGGAGGCCCTTGCGTGTCGATCCCGCGGCTCCCGCCCCGGCGTCGATGTGGATGTCAATCCGGATCGAGCCGACGTCGATCTCGACCAGTCCGCCCGAGAGCTGGCGCACGGTCATCCCCGACGGCGAGCCCCCGTCGCCGCCGCGAACCACGGCCACAGCCGCGGCCTTGCTCGAGGCATCAGGCGCAAGCCACACGTCGAGGATGGCGTCGCGCGGGGCCTGGGCGAGATACGCGCGAAGCTCCTCGGCGCTCAGCTTGCCGTCGTGGTTCCGATCGGCCTTCGCGAACGCCTCGGCCGGAATCGCGAACTCCTCGGGCGACAGCCGCGAGTCGCGCCGGCCGGGCCCCCGGCTCGACCCGGTGTCGTACTTCTTGACGATCATCCGAGCCAGCCGCACCGGCGATTCGCCGGGACTCAGCTCCACCACCGTGGGCACGGAAGAATCGCGGGTGGCGCGTCCCTGCATCATCATCGGTGAAGAATCCGGCGTGGCGACCAGGCTCACCTCGCCGGCGTCGATCAGCTCGTCGGCGTCCCGGTCCAGCCGGCGGAGCGAACCGACGATCGTCTCCATCTCGGACCGGATCAGCTCGCCGTCCTTGTCCCGGTCGAGCTGGTCGAAGAGGGCGTCGGTCCGCCGCGCCCCGGTTGCCGCGGCCTGCAACTGGAACGGCCCCCGGGTCGCGCGCAGGGCCTCCGTCAGCTCCTCGACGGAGATCACGCCATCCTTCGGGTGGATATCCACCTCAACGCGGCCCGAGGCCGGAGCCGAGCCCGCCTGAGTCGCCGGTTTCAACAGCTCGAACAGGCCGTTCTTCTCCGCTTCCTCGGTCGTCAGCCGGCCGTCGCCGTTGCCGTCGAGGCGAGCGTGGTAGGCGCGGACGCCCTCGGCCCACGCCGCGCGGAACGCCCGATCGCCGATCATCACGCGGAGCCGCAGCAGGATCGGCCGGTCCTCGCCGAGGATCACGAGGTCCTGCACCGCGTCGTCCCCGAGCGCGGCGAAGGTCGCGGCCGAGGGAGGCGAGGCGCCCCTGTCGTCCACTTCCGCGGAGCCGAGCGCGAGGCCCAGTCCCAGCAAGGCCGCGAGAAGGGGCATCATCCCAGGATCTCCGCGATCGCCCTGGCCTTGGGATCGACCAGTCGGATGGGGCGGCCGTTCTCCGCTGTGTTCTGCACCATCGGGTCGAGGCCGAGGCCCTTGACGATCGTCGCCAGGAGGTCCGGCACCGAGACGGGCCGGTCGCGGACCTCGCCGCCGTCCGCCCCGGTGTCGCCGATCACCCGGCCGCCCTTCAACTTTCCGCCCGCCAGCACAGTCGACCACGCATTGGGGAAATGGTCGCGGCCCGCGCTCTCGTTGATCTTCGGCGTGCGGCCGAACTCGCCCATCCAGACGATCAGCGTGTCGTCGAGCAGCCCGCGCGACCGGAGGTCCGAGATCAGCGTCGCCCATCCCGAGTCGAGCACGCCGCAGAGCCCCTTGACCGTCTCGAAGTTCTGGGCGTGCGTATCCCAGCCCAGGGCATTCCGGCCGTCGACGCTGGAGAGCGTGACCTCGACGAACGGCACGCCCCGCTCGACCAGCCGGCGGGCCAGCAGGCACCCCTGGCCGAAGGGGTTGCGGCCATAGGCGTCGCGCACGGCGGCGGGCTCCTCGTCGAGCTCGAAGGCCCTGGCCGCCGGCGACCGCATCATCTTCACGGCACGCTGGTACGCGTCCTTGTGGCTCGCGGGCGAGACGCCCGGGCGGGTTTCCTCAAAGTTCCGGGCGAGCGACTGCATGAGCCCCAGCCGGTCATCGGCCCGATCGCGCTGGATGTCGGCCGGCAGCTCCAGGTCGTCCACCCGGAACGCCCGGCTACCCGCCCGGCCTGCGCCATAGCCGCGCTCGCCGACGATCAGCGGGGCGTAGCGCGGGCCCAGGAAGCCCGGGCCGAACGCTCCAGGGCTGATCGCCCGATACGGAGCGACAGCGACGAAGCCCGGCAGCTCGGCTGACTCATCCTCCAGCTCCTTCGAGATCAGGGACCCGAGCGCCGGGTAACGCACCGGACCCTGCGGCAGGTAGCCCGTGCGAAGGATGTAGGTCGCGCGGCTGTGGTCGCCTTCCTTCGTGCTCATGCCCCGGATGATGGCGAGCTCCTTCGACTCCTGGGCGAGCTTCGGCAGATGCTCGCCGATCAGGATGCCGGGGACGCTGGTCTGGATGGATTTGAACGGACCGCCGTTGGCATGCCCGGGCTTCGGGTCGAATGTGTCGATCTGGCTCGGTCCGCCCGACATCCAGAGCAGGATGCACGCCTTGCGTCGCTTCGGATCCGCCGCGGCGCTGGCCGCGAGGGTCTCCAGCCAGCCCGAGGCCGAGCCCGCCAGGGCTCCCATCGAGGCCAGGCGCAGCAACTGCCGACGAGTGACTCGCTGCGCCGACGAGGAGAGACGATCCATGGCGGAGCTCCCGATCCTTGTTCCTCGATACCTTCTCGCGACGAGGGACATTCCTCGTCGACTCAGTGATTGGTCCGGAACTCGGGTC
>JAKAUH010001004.1 GCA_021818605.1 Planctomycetota bacterium | reverse complement strand
GAAGCGGCGTTTTCGGGTCCGACTGCGCCAGCCAGAGGCGGCCGATCTCGAGCTCGCGCTCGGTCAGCTTCTGCATGTAGTTGGTGCCGGGATAATCGTTGGCGAGCTTCTCGTAGCTGGTGTGGGGGTCGGTGTAGTGCTTGCGCTGATACTGGCACTCGGCCAGGTAGAACTGGGCGTTCTCGCCCCAGGGGGAATGTGCACGCTTCTTGGCGATGACGGCGAACTGCTTCTGGGCCTCCGCGAGCTTCCCCTGCTGGAAGAGTTTCTGTGCGGTCTGGAACTCGGTGTCGGCGACGGGGTCGGGAGCGGCCTTGGCGATCGGCCGCCAGCCGTCGGAGCCGAGGACCTGGGTCGAGGTCGGCGTGTCGAGCGGGCGGATCGACGGGTTGCGCCTGGGTGTGATCCAGCGCTGGAACAGGTTGTTCGAGTCGCCCGACCCGCCGGTTTCGGCCATTTCCTCGGGGCTGAGCTTGTGGAACAGGTTGCTGCTGTAAGCGGCGCGCCACTGATCCCACGGAGTGACGATGGTGGAGCAGCCGGTCATCGGGACGAGGGCGAGCGGGAGCAGGGCCAGGCCGATCACCCGCGTGGCCGCGCGCCGGCGCATCCCGCGACGGCGGGAGTAGGGAACACCGGGGGCCGCGGCGGCCGGACGATCGGGGCGGACCATGGGGTTCAGACTCCCATTAGGGGGCGGAGCCTCGGGCGATGCCCGAAGACGTGACTGATGACCGCCCCGACGGTTTCTCCCGCCCGGGCCAGGTCGACCGAGCCGGGGTCCAGCTCGCGCCAGGCGTTGCCCGGGGTGGCCAGGGCGCGGATCGCCCGCAGCTCACCGGCCGACAAGGCCACGACGTGCGGCTGGGTCGTGCGGCAAGCCGCGCAGAGCACGCCGCCTGTGACCAGCCCGAATCCGATCGAGTTCCCCGTCGCGTCGATCGCCGCGCCGCAGTGAGCGCAGGTCTCGAGCGCCGGCATCAGCCCCAGCTCGCGCAGGCACGCCAGCTCGAACCGGAGCATCCGCCGCGACCGAAGTCCCGGCTCGCCCAGATGCCGCAGCGTGATCCGCGCCGCGTCGAAGAGCCTCGGGTGCGGGTCGTGGAGGTCGGTCAGCTCGTTCAACAGCTCGGCAACGTAGTAGCCGGCATACAGGGCCGCCAGATCGCGGCGGAGAGATGCGAAGCGTTCCACCGGCGCCGCCTCGATCAGGAGGTCCAGCGCCTCGGACGCCTTGGGAATCAGCACGATATCCGAAACCCCCAGCAGGTCAAGGCCACCCTGCATCGTTGATTTCGGCCGCCGCGCCCCCTTGGCCAGCGCGCCGACCTTCCCCAACTCGCGGGTGAACAGCGTCACGATCAGGCTGGTCTCGAACACGTCGATCGTCCGCAGCACCAGGGCCAGCGTCCGCGTCCGCTTCTCCGGCATGGCGTGCTCCCGGGCCGGGGCTGAGTGACGAGTGGCGAGTGGCGAGTGGCGAGTGGCGAGTGGCGAGTGGCGAGTGGCCAGTGAGGATTGGCTGCCTCGCCCCGAGGCATCCCCGGCGGACAGACTCCGGCCTCCGCCGGGTTCCCCGCCGGGACGCACCCCTTACAATTCTCGCGATCGCGCCGCCGCGCGGGAAGTGTTGAATACGGCGCTGTCTCAAAACGGCAGCTCGCCCGCGAGGTCTGACAGGTTGCCAGGGTTCGAGTCGGCTCTAACCTTCAAGATGGGACGCCCTCGTGGCGGCGTGGGGAAGCGAATGACCGCCGAGGTGCGTGGGAGACGCGTCAGCGTGGGCGCCGTGGTAGTGGATCTCGTGTAGCCGGCGATACAGGGCCGAGCCGCTCTTGAGCTCCTGATCCGTGCCGACGGCCTCGACGCGGCCCGCGTTGAGCAGGACGATGCGGTCGGCGACCTGGATCGAGGCCAGGTTGTGCGAGATCAGGAACGTCGTGCGGCCCCTGGCGAACTCGTCGATGGCCTTGCGGATTAGCGCCTCGTCCTGGATGTCCACGGCGCTTGTGGCCTCGTCGAGGATCAGGATGGCCGGGTCGCGCAGCATGGCGCGAGCCAGTGCGATCCGCTGCCGCTGGCCGCCCGAGAGGCCCAGCCCGCGCTCGCCGACCATGGTGTCGTAGCCCTGCGGCAGGGCCGTGATGAACTGGTGGGCGTAGGCACGTTCGGCCGCGTGAATGATGTCCTCACGGCGGGCGTGGGGAACGCCATAAGCAATATTGTTTGCGATCGTATCCTGAAACAGGATCGTCTCCTGGAGCACGATGCCGATCTGGCGCCTCAGGCTCCGGAGCGGCACCTCGCGGATGTCGCGGCCGTCGATCCGGATCGCGCCGCCGTCGACGTCCCAGAACCGCGGCAGGAGGCTGGTGAGCGTCGTCTTGCCGCAACCGTTCGGGCCGACCAGCGCGATCGTCTCGCCGTGGCGAACGGTCAGGCTGACGCCGTTGAGCACCGGCTGGCCGGGCTTGTAGGCGAACGCAACGGCGTCGAATTCGACCGAATCGCGATGCCGCGCCAGGCTGGGGGCGTGCTTCTGGTCGACGACCTGCGGCGTTCGGTCCATCATGTCGCAGATCCGGTCCGCGGCCGCCGAGGCCCGCTGGATCTTGGAATGGACATTGGCCAGCTTGCGGATCGGGTCCGACACTCCGGCCAGCCAGGCGTAGAGCGTCAGGAGGTCGGGCGTGCCCATCGGCTGCGAGGCGAGCTGCAGGCGGAACACCCCCAGCTCGAGGTAGATCGTGTGCTTCAGGACCAGGTACGAGCCGGCCAAAAGCGCGATCGCGACCGTGGTCAGCGTGAGCATCTCGAGCACGGGATCCGACATCGCGTCGATCATTGCCACGCGAACGCTCTTGCGATAGAGATTCTTGGTCTCGCCGAAGAAGCGCCGGCGCTCGACGCGCTCGGTGGCAAACGCCTTCACGACCTTGATCCCCTGGAACGTCTCCTGAAGGATCTTGTAGATCGTGGACATGCTCTCCAGCGAGCGCCGGACGGCCCGCTTCATGATCTTGCCGACGCGGTACGTCGTGAACGCCGAGATCGGCACGAGGATTAGCGTCAGGAGCGTCAGCCGCCAGTTGAACAGCAGCGCCGAGCCCAGGCAGGTGGCGATCCGCATCGGCTCGCGGATCAGCTTGCTCATCAGGGTATTCAGACCCTGGCCGAACGAATCCATGTCGTTGGTGAACCGCGCCATCAGCTCGGCCGAGCCCTTGTCCGAGAAGCTGGCGAGGTCCAGGTTCGTGGTGCGGCGGAAGAAGTGGTTGCGGATGCGGAACAGGGTCAACTGCATCACGTCGGCGACCAGGACCTCCTGCAAGAACATGAACAGGCCCTTGAGAGCCACACCGACCATCACCAGACCGATCAAAAAGAGCAACGCCGTGAAGCCGTCGCCGGGGAGATACCGGTTCACGAACGGTTGGACCCGCAGGCAGTGCCCCAGCCACCACCGGTCGCTCTCGATCTGCTTGCCGATGTCGGTGACGCGGCGATCGAGGAAGGTCTGTTCGCCCTTGAGCAGCAAAGCGCCGCAGGCGAAGAACTCATCCCTGCGGGCTCGCGCCACCTGCTGCTCGCGGCGCAGCGCCACGAGCCGATCGTCAGGCCCGGGATCCGGCCTGAACTGCGGCTCGTCGTCGATTGAGCCGCGCTCCTGCTCGTGCACCCGGGCCTCGCTCCGGGCGAGATCGTCGATCAGGGCCTCGCGGCGGAGCTTGAGCAGCTCGCGGGCGCCCTCCTTTTGCGGCGCCAGCTCGATGACATGGAGCGCCTCGGCACGCCGGGCCTCGAGCGCCGCGATGTCATCCCTGTAGGAATCGATCTTCCGCGCGAGCCATCGCTGCGGATTCTGATCGTTGAACAGGATGTGCAGCAGGGGATACACGGCGCCCAGCTCGGCGAAGAACAGAAGGGCCACCATCGCCGCGCACGCGATCGACAGGCCGAAGCGGACTTTGTAGGGCAAGGCGAACCGCACGAGGCGAGCGAAGTTTTTCATAACGTGGGCGTCGCGGAGGGGAGACCCATAGAGCATCCATGCGCCGGGAAAGCCCGAGGCTTCCACGGCGGGTCGGGCCGTATGTACCACGGCTGGGCCAAAGTGACAATCCGATTTCGCCTTGGATCGGCGGGACGAACGGGGATCGTCCAGTCGACCTTGGATTATCCGGGCGCGATGATTATGATCGTGCCGGCGCCGGGGATCTCCCGGCGGCCGCGAGCGACCGACCGACCACCGAATTGCGCCCCTGCGGCCATCCGTCACGGAGGACGGGATGAATCTCCTCGCCCTGGTCGAGTCCCCCGATCACGTCTGCTGCCGCTACCGGATTGCCGCGTTTGCCCCGGCCCTCCAGGCGTCGGGCTGTTCGCTGATCTGCCAGGGGCTCGAGCGCGGGCTGGCCAGGCGGATCGTCCAGCTTCGCGAAGCCCGTCAATTCGACGCGGTGGTCCTTCAGCGCAAGCTGCTACCCGGCTGGCAGCTCCGGATCCTCCGACGCGCGGCACACCGGCTGGTGTTTGACTTCGACGATGCGGTCCTCTACCGCGATTCGAACGACCCTCGCGGGCCGGATGACCCGCGCCGCCGCCGCCGCTTCGCGGCCCTGATGGCCGCCGCCGACACGGTCGTCGCCGGCAACGATTTTCTGGCCGATTGCGCTCTCCGGGCCGGCGCGCGGGTCGAGGATGTGCACGTCATCCCGACCTGCGTCGACTCTGGCCGGTATCCGGCCGCGCGCCACCAGGCCGAGGCCCGGCGGTCGGTTCAGGAAATTGACCTCGTCTGGATCGGATCGGCGAGCACGCTCCGCGGCCTCGAGCAGCCCGCCGCGAT
>JAKAUH010001032.1 GCA_021818605.1 Planctomycetota bacterium | reverse complement strand
CGCCGCAGGCATCGCGGCTGCTTCCGCGGGCGCTGCCGGAACGGCCGATGCGCAGCAGGCGGCGGCTCCGGCGCCGGTACAGGCGCAGGCACCTCGGGTAAATGCCGGGGGCATCCCGATGCGGCCGCTGGGCAAGACCGGCGAGGTCATCAGCGCGATGTGCCTGGGCGGCCACGCCTGCACCAATCCCAAGAAAATGTCCGAGGCCGAGAGCCTCAGGCTCATTCAGCGCGCCGTCGATGAGGGGATCACCTTCATGGACAACTGCTGGGATTATCACGACGGCGAGGCCGAGGAGCGCATGGGCAAGGCCCTGGCCGAGGGCGGCCGGCGCGACAAGGTGTTCCTCATGACCAAGGTCTGCGGCCGGACCGCGAAGGACGCGCAGTCCAACCTGGATGACAGCCTCCGCCGACTCAGGACCGATCGGATCGACCTCTGGCAGTTCCACGAGATCGTCTATGACAACGACCCCGACTGGATCTTCGCCCCGGACGGTGCCTTCCAGGTCGCGATGAAGGCCGTGCAGCAGGGGAAGGTGCGGTACGTCGGGTTCACCGGCCACAAGGACCCGATCATCCACCTGAAGATGCTGGGGATGCCCTATGAATGGGCCAGCGTGCAGATGCCGCTGAACGTCATGGACGTGCACTATCGGAGCTTCCAGCGCCAGGTTCTGCCGGTTTTGCTCCAGCGGAATATCGGCGTGCTGGCGATGAAGAGCCTGGGTGGCACCGGCGTGATCGTCACCAGGGCCGGGATCCCCGTCGAGGATGCGATCCGGTATGTCCTGTCGCTGCCGGTGTCGACCCTGGTCTCGGGGATCGACTCGGAGAAGGTGCTGGACCAGAACCTCAAGATCGTCCGCGAATTCCGGCCGATGACCGCCGAGGAACGCGCCGCGATCGAGACAAAGACGATCGCCCTGGCCGGCGACGGGCGGTTCGAGCTGTTCAAGTCGTCGAAGATGTTCGACGGACCGGTGCACCGCAAGCAGCACGGGTTTGATACGCAGGTGAGCTGAGCCAGCCCGGGAACGCTTCGAAACGGTCTTGCAGGGTGGGCATTGCCCACCAGCGCGAGGCCGCGGCCGGTGGGCGAAGCCTACCCTACGCCATCCGACCGCGGCCGCGGGGCTTCGATCGCGATCAGCGCCGGGCCTCTGGCTGCGCGATCGGGACCTCGGGCCGCGCGAACAGTCCCATGACCTGGTTATACGTGCTGTACGCGGCGACCGCCGTGATGGACAGGAAGGCCACCCAGGTGAACAGGTTGCTCAGCGGCGACGGCCGGACGCGCGGGTCGGCGTCGCGGCGCTTGAGGTAGATCGTCGCGCCGGCGATGAACGGGAGCAAAAGCGCCTGTGCGATGCCGCCCGCCGTGATCAGGCCCCTCGGCTCGGGGAAGCGGTAATAGACCAGCAGCGAGGCGGCCGGGTAGATCACGCAGAAGACCTTGACCATCCGCTCGCGCGCCCGGGGCGAGGCCGGCTGCCAGATTCCGGCCCGGTGGAGGAAATCCGCGGTGAGCCGGCTGTTCGCCGCCGTGGCCACGTACAGCGTCTTGAACAGCACCGCCCAGGCCCCGAGCAAGAAGCCAATCCGCGTGAAGGGCGCCATCCAGGCCAGAGGCGTGCCCTTGAGCGGCTGGAGGTACATCAGCGAGAGCGTGGGGATCATCTCTGCGCCCTCGGGCCGCAGCCCCTGGGGATGCAGCACCGCGGCGCCCAGGAAGTAGAAGGCGACCGTTGCCACGGTGAAGACGACCATGCTGAACCAGGCGTCGAGCTGCATCACGCGGATCCAGCCGCGCGCTCGGTCGGCCCAGGCGGGGTCGTCGTTCCGCGCGCCGGCGTAGCGGGCGTAACCCTTCTCGATGCACCAGTAAGGATAGGCCACCAACTCGCTGGCCCCCACGCCCGTGATCCCGAACGCCGAAAATGCCAGGGCCAGCGCGGCGGCCGGGATCACCGGGTCGAAGCCCTTGATCAGATCCGCGCCGGTGATCCGGAAGTCGGTGAACTGGAGGATCAGCACGCTCGCCACGGTGAACAGGGTGACGGCCGCGACCAGGATGGTGGTCACCCGCTCGAGTCGGCGATAGCCGCCGGAGAGCAAGAGCAGGATCGCGGCGATCGTGGTGATGGCCGCCCAGATGTGCTCGTGGTGTCCGGCGAGGTAGGTGCCCCAGGCCGGTACGATGCGGCCGGCGGCGCCGGCCATCGCCCGCGAGGCATTGGGGAAGGCCATGTGGGCCGCCTGCCCAACGGTGCCCTCCATGGCGGCGATCTGCGCCTGGGTCGTCAGCATCATGATCAGCCAGAGCCAGCAGAGCCACGAGGCGCCCAGCCTCGGCCCGGGCAGGGAGTCGAACGCCTCGAGGGTCGTCCGGCCGTGGGTGATCGCATACCGGCCCAGCTCGACCTGGACGAAGACCTTGATGATGCACGAGAGGAGGATCAGCCAGAGGAGGCCGAATCCCGCCTGGGCGCCCAGGCCGGTGGTGGCGATCAGTTCGCCAGTGCCGACGATCGACGCGGCCAGGATCAGCCCTGGCCCGATCTCGGTCAGCGCGCGGCCGAACGAACGCGGCGGCTCGCGGATCGCCTCCTTCGGCAGGGCGTACAGGTCATGCCCGGGCTCGGCGTGGTGGTCGAGGTCGGCGGTCGTGGGACGCTCCGGTTCGCTCATCGCAAGCCGGCCGCGCGGCCGGATCCTCGGGGCAGGGGGGTGGGAAATCCGAGCCGCCCCGTCGGCATGGTGTCGACGAGGCGGCGGGTCTGTTCCGGATCGGATCGGATCGGTTCGGTTCGGTTCGGTCGAGCTCGGCGCCGACCAGGGAAGCCGGGCGTACCGAAGGTCAGGCCGGGTGCATCAGCCCGCACGACTCCGGCGGGCACTCGCCATCATGGGACCCTCGAGATCCGGTGTCAAGGTTGGCGAGCGGCCCGGGCGGACGACGTCACGGACGCGAGGCCGGCGGGCGACCGCGGAGTGGAATCGCCCTCGCGGAAATGGTTGCCAACCTCGGCCCGGTCCGGCGTGCAATTGCCCGGAGATGCGAAATCCGATGCGGTGGGGAACAACCGCCGCTCTCGTGGATTCCGGTCAACATTCGGCGCGGAGAGAGGCCGGCGGCTCGAATGGGGCCTAGCCTTGCTTAGAGGTTCTGACAGAGATGCCCTCGGGCCCTGCAATTCAGACGATCCGGCTCAATTCTTCGGGGACCTGTCATGGAGTCCCTCGGGCGGACTGCGGCGGTCGCGAGGTGCGAAGGGATACGAGATTATCACGCGTGGACGACAACACCAATGATCCCCCTAACAAATCCGGATCGGCGCCGACCGGTCACGAGATGGTCTCGATTCCGCGGTCCGACGGTCGCGGGCCGGGCGAGTGGCGGTGGTCTGCTGGTCGAGCCGTCGACGCTGGTGCGCGGCCACGACGAGCCGGCCGCCGAGATGCGGTCGGCCGGCCGGTCGCGCGGACGGTGGGGGAGGCCCGAAAGCCGACCTCCGCTGGTGCCCGGCGATCGGCTGGGCGAGTACCGGCTGCTGGAGCGGCTGGGCCACGGCGGGCAGGGGGACGTCTACAAGGCCATCCGCGGCGGGGCGGGGTATGGGCTCGTCGCGCTGAAGGTGCTCAGGCCGTCCCTGGCGCGCGATCCGGCGCGGATGGCGCAGTTCCATCGCGAGGCCGAGCGGGGCGGCCGGCTCGCCGGGCCGGCGCTGTTGCCCGTCTCCGATCGCGGAATCGAGAACGGGTATCATTTCATGGTGATGCCCTATATTGAGGGCATCACCATGCGTGGCGTGATCCGGGCCCGTGCCGCGCGGCTGGCTGGCCAGCCGGTCGAGGACTCGCACCGGCTGGTCGAGTTGGACGAGTCGAGGTATGTGCACGCGATGCTAGGGATCCTCGCCGGGGCTGCCGAATGTCTGGCGCGGGTGCATGGCCAGAGAGTCGCGCACCGGGACGTGAAGCCGGCGAACATCCTGCTCGACGACGGCCGGCCCGAGGCCGTCTACCTGTGCGACTTCGGCCTGGGCCGCGACCTGGAGGTGGCGACGTTGCAGCAGATGCGCGACGGAGCCGGCACGCCGATGTACATGGCCCCCGAGCGGCTGCTCCGCGCTCCGGCCGACGAGATCCGATGCGACATCTATTCTCTGGGCGTGACGATCTTTGAAGCGCTGACGCTCTGCCGACCCTTCCGCGTGCCCGAGCACATCACATTGGCCGCCCTGCCGGCGTTCCTGGCCGTGGCACGGCCCAGGCGGCCGGGCGAGGTTCGACCGGGCTTCCCGGACGATCTCGAAGCGGTCATCCTCGCGGCGATCGATCGCGACCCCGCGCGACGGCCCGAGTCGGCCGGCTGGCTGGCGACGGAGCTCCGCCGCATCGAGGCCCGCCTGTCATCCCCGGGCACTCGTGCCCTGATCGACAAAGGACATCCGATCGTCCCCCGCGGCCCGCACGCGGCAATTCTCACCTGGGGTGCGGAGGGCGAGTCCACCTGTGCCAGCCACCCGGCTTGACCGAAGTGGTAAGTGGTAAGTGGTAACTGAAAGACAGCCTGTATCCCCACCGCACCGCTGTGCTGTGCTGTGCTGTGCTGTGCTGTTCGGCGCGGGTCGGAGACCCGCGCCGAACCGGAGCCCGTCCCGGTCTTCTCTCGCCACTGGCCACTCAGCGCGAGTGCCCGCTGCCCTTGCCGTGGATCGTGGCCCCGCCCTTGGAGTCGACGTCGAGCTCCTCCTTGCGGACGGATTCATCGACCCGGTGGGTGTTCTGGACCTTGCGCTTGCCGACGGCGACCTCCTCGGTGACGACCGGCTGCTTGGTGACGGTC
>JAKAUH010000306.1 GCA_021818605.1 Planctomycetota bacterium | reverse complement strand
CCAGAAGACAAGCCCCCCCCCACCCCGCGTCGAGGGCGCCTGCCGATGCACGCAATAAACCCCCCCCCGCCGAAACCGCACACACCCGAACACCTCTTCGGCCGTCCGGAATTGCCTTGCCGTGACGTGACGACCATCCCGCGTAATCTGATACATAGAAGCAAGAAATTCGCTCATTTTTTTGACTCCACGGTATCCACATCGGCGAGATTTAACGGTCTGCTAGAATCTGACTTTAACACAAAAAGGCACCGATGGCATCCAGCCACCGAACCGATTCGCCGCGAATCCGGTCGATCGGCGCGATGGGAACGAAGGTCAGACGGTCAACTGACGGTTCAGTCCGGCCAGGCTGGCGAGCCGAGACCGACCTGGCTGAGAATCCTCCTTGCCATGGTAACAGCAGGGCGAGTGAAGCGCCCCGCCGATCCAGCTCAGTCGACCGATCTTCTCAACGCCCGCCTTCGCCAGTTTATCTGTTCCGCCATCCTCGCCCCGATCCGTCGCAGCTTCTTTCCCCCATCTGGCAACGATCGTTCGGCGAAGGCTGGCGCGCCGGGTATAATGCCCGTACGGAACAGGCCGCGAATCAACGGAGGAACGTGGCAATCACGGAGGCGCAACGAGCATGGGAACCCTCGGCTCCGGCGAGGTCACGGTCTTCTTTCTGGGGCTGGCGACGCTCCTGGGCATAGCCCATCTCTTCGGCGAAGGCGCGCGGCGCCTCGGCCAGCCCGCGGTGATCGGCGAGATGGCCGCCGGCCTGCTGCTGGGCCCCACGGTGCTGGGCACGATCGCGCCTCGGTTCCAGTCGTGGCTGTTCCCATCGTCAGGCCCAGCGGCCATCGCGCTCGATGGCGTGGTCGCGCTGGCGGTGGCCTTGCTCCTGCTGGTCGCCGGGCTGGAGGTCGACCTTTCGGCGCTGTGGCGTCAGGGCCGCGCCGGGCTGTCGATTGCGCTGGCGGGCGTCCTGGCGCCGCTGGGAATCGGCGGCCTGCTCGCCTGGTCGATGCCCGGCTGGTGGGGAATCCCGCTGGAAGGCCGGCCCGCGCTGTTCGCCGTGTTCTTCGGCACCGCGCTGGCCGTCAGCGCATTACCGGTGATCGCCAAGCTCCTGCTCGACCTCGACGTATTCCGCACCGATTTCGGCATGCTCGTCCTGGTCGCCGCCACGCTGAACAACCTGATTGCCTGGCTGATCTTTTCGGTCGTCCTGGGCGGCCGCGCCGGCGACCAGCCGATCGGCTACACGGTCGGCCTGACGGTCGGATTCGTCGCCGCCGTGCTGACCCTCGGCCGGTGGGCCGCCGACCGTGCCTTGCCATGGATCCAGGCGCATCTCACCTGGCCGGGAGGCGTGCTTGGGTTTTTACTCGTCACCGGCCTGGTTGGTGCGGCGATCACCGAATCGATCGGCATCCACGCGATCTTCGGCGCCTTCCTCGCGGGCATCGCGCTGGGCGATTCGCCGCACCTGCGCGAGCACACCCGCCAGATCGTCCACCGGTTCGTCGAGGGTGTCCTCGCGCCGATCTTCGTCGCGGCGATCGGGCTGGAGGTGAATTTCATCGACAAGTTTCACCCGTGGCTGGTGCTGCGAGTGCTCGTCGTCGGCGTCGCGGTGAAGGTGCTCGGCTGCGGCCTGGCCGCGCGCGCCGGCGGCCTGCGCGGGGCCGAGGCCTGGTCCGTCGGCTGGGCGCTGAACGCCCGCGGCGAGCTGGGGATCGTGCTCGGCCTCCTGGCCTGGCACGCTGGCGTGATCCGCGAGCGGCTCTTCGTCGCCCTGGTGGTGCTGGCGGTCGTCACCACGGCGATGGCCGGGCCCGTCCTCAAGGCGCTGCTCCGGCGCGGCCGGGCGTGGTCGCTCGCCTCGGCGCTGGACGAGCGCCTCTGCCTGGTCGACCTCGAGGCCGACGATGCCTCCGACGCGATCCGCCAACTCGCCGCCGTGGGCGCCGCTCGGGCGCTTCTCTCCCGCGACTGGGTCGCCGAGCAGGTCCTCCGCCGCGAGGCGATGATGAGCACCGCCATCGGCCAGGGTGTGGCCGTGCCGCACGCCCGGCTGATCAACCTGAAGGAGCCCCTGGTGGTCGCCGGTCTGTTCCGCACCGGGCTGGACTTCGACGCCCCCGACGCCGAGCCCGTCCGCCTGGTCTTCCTGCTGTTGACCCCGCACACCGACGCCGCCGCGCAGCTCCAGATCCTCGGCACGATCGCGCGCCTCGTCCGCGACCCGCACGTCCGCTCGGATGCCCTGGCCTCGCGCTCGCCCACCGCGCTTCTGGCCGCGCTGCGCATCGGTGATGTCCTCCACCGCCCCAGGCCGGCGACGGTGTCCTAGACGCCTGCCCCGGACGGCTGGGAATCCGTATTGTCGGGTCGGCATCGCCCGCCAGTTCGAGGCCTCGGCCGGTGGGCGATGCCCACCCTACACCATCGAACCGCCGGTACGGCACGGGCTCTCATCGAACCAATTCCGAACAATCCGCTTCCCCCGCGGCACGACTCCCGGGAAGCTTGAGGTCCGGGAGTATTCATCATGAGCCGCGTCGACGAGTACCAGCACGAGCACCAGTTCCAGTCGCAATCCACCGCGGCGAGCCACCTCCGCCTGCTGTTCGAATCCGGCACGGCCGCCGGCGTCAGCGACCGCGAGCTGCTCGACCGGTTCGCCGCATCCCGCGACGAGCTGGCGTTCACGGCCCTGGTCGACCGCCACGGGCCGATGGTTCAGCGCGTCGGCCACGCTGTGCTGCACGACCACCACGAAGCGCAGGACGCCTTCCAGGCCACGTTCCTCGTCCTGGCCCGCTCGGCCGGTTCGATCCACCGCCGCGAGTCGCTGGCGAGCTGGCTCCACGGTGTCGCCCTGCGCGTCGCGCGCCGGGCCATCTCCGACTCATCCCGCCGACACCGGCACGAGCGGGCCTGCGCCGCCCTCCGCTCACCAATCGAGATTCCCGACGAGACAACCCGACTCGACCAGCATGACCTCGAATCCCTGCTGCACGAAGAGATCGCCCGCCTCCCCGAGCGGTTCCGCGCGCCGCTGGTCCTCTGCCACCTCCAGGGCCGCACCTACGAGGAGGCCGCTCACCTGCTCGCTTGCCCGGTCGGCACGATCAAGAGCCGGCTGTCGACCGCCCGCGAGCGCCTGCGTCATCGCCTGAGCCGGCATCATCCGGCCGTACTCACCGGACCGGCCGCCCTCGCGCTCGCGCTCGAGCCCGTCCGACCCCTGCCGGCCAGTGTCCTCCACGCGGTCGTCCTCCACGCCACTGCGCACGCCACTGGGACAGGCAAGGCCCCCGCCGCGATCGCGCGGCTGGCGCACCAGGCCCTCACGACGATGCTCCCGCACCGGCTCGCCGGGCGCCTCGCCATCGCCGCTACGGTTTTGATCGGAACCGCCGCACTGGCTGCCGGCGCGATCGCCCTGACGCCCGCAAAACCTCAGCCAGTCCGCGCCCTGCAACAGGCCGGCCCGCCAGTCAAACCCGCCGCACGACCGCCTGACGACGACCCGCTCCCCGCCGGCGCAACCCTGCGATTCGGCACCACGCGCTATCGCCACCCATCGACGACTGAATCCCTCGCGATCTCACCCGACGGCAAGATCGCCGTCGCGGGCAGCGGCACTCGCGGGAATACCGCGCTCCGCACCTATGACCTCGCCACCGGCCGCGCCCTGCTCGACCTCGACCGCACCGGCTCGGCCCAGGGCATCGCGATCTCGCCCGACGGCAAGACCCTGGCTGTCGCGATGAACTGGAGCCATTCGATCCAGCTCCGCGACCTGATCACCGGCGCCGACTCGCCCCACATCCCGATCCCCGAGGCCAATCCCAGCGTCGTCGGCGACCTCGTCCTCTACCTCCCGGACGGAAACCGCCTGATCGTCAAGGCCGCCGACGGCCTCGTCCTGATCGACCTGACAAGACGTGAACTTACAAACACATTCCTGGCGAACGGCACGATCTTCGCCGCGGCATTATCACCCCGGCAAGGAAGATCCTCAAGTCGGTCAGGCTCTCAGCCTGACCATGAAGGCGTGTCAGGCTGAGAGCCTGACCGACTTTTCTGCCGGCGTAATAGGTCGGTCGGATCGGCTCGGATCGGATCGGGACCGCGCCGGGCTCAGGGACGCTGACGAAATCGACTTCGGATTCCAGGTGTACGCGGCAGCGGATCTCGGGGCGACGGGCCAGGATGCCGGTATCCTGGCGACCGTCTCTCCTTTGGAATCTGTTTCTTCGATTCCCCCGGTTTTCTCTGCGTCTCTGCCTTCTCTGCGTCTCTGCGTGAAATCCGGTTTTTCTTTGAGTCTGTCGCACGGGAACCGTCAGACCAAGGGGGTCAGACCAGAATAGCGCTGAAATAAGCGCAAGTCCTGACTAGCCATTAGGTTACGACCAAATACGTCATTATTGAAAAAGTGTCACCTACATGGAATTAATCGTACATTATTGAGAATCAGCCGGCTTTTGTGTAAAAACAACGAATTAGCACATTTAGCTTAATTCACTTGGCCTGATCGGCGGCTTTCTGTAAACCGATGACTGCCAATTAGTTGCTCCCTAAGTCAGCGCCATTCTGGTCTGACCCCGTCACTCCCGCGGACGTTCCGAATCCGAGAGGGTGCCGTCCGGGCCACCGCGACTCTTCCCGCCGGCGCCGTGGCGACCTACGTCTGGCCGTGATGATCCGGGCAGGAGCGTCGTCGCATGATTCGTAGGTCAGGCTTTCCTGTCACGCGCAATAAGGTTGGCGTGACCGACGCGCAGGAAGGTTGTTGCCTTGCGCATGCACATGGGTAACATGGAGTCTGATCGGCTGATGTTTCCCCGTCCCCCACGCCAC
>JAKAUH010000421.1 GCA_021818605.1 Planctomycetota bacterium | reverse complement strand
CGCCGCTCAGCCGCTGCCGGGCGGGGGTGCAAATTGAGAAGGCTAGTGCAGTTCAGCCCGTGGCCGATCCGGTTCCCAGATCGCATACAGCGCCTCGACGAACGCCTGCTCGCGGGCATCCTGAGCTGGACCGATCTGGTGCCGCACCTCTCTGACCGAGGGGTCGGCCGGGTCGTCTCACGGATGGTCGAGAACCGATGAGCCGGCGAACGCACCCGCCGGAACGCCCGGGTGAACGTGCAATTCCGCCCGCGATCCGACCGCGCCGAGAGGACTTTCCATGGACCCGTTCTCGATCGGAGACCCGAGCGTCAACGTCGCACCGCTCTTCTTGCGGCTGACCCACTGGTTCAACTTGCTGTTCCTGACGCTCCTCGTGCGCAGCGGCCTGGCCATCCTGGCCGCCCATCCCAAGCTGTACTGGAACATCCATAGCAAGCCGGGATCGGAGTGGCTGCGGTTTACCCGCAAGAAGATGCCCGAGGACCGCATGTGGTGCTCGACCGACGAGGAGGAGTCGTGGTCCGGGCTGATCGCACTGCCGGGCGGCGAGAGCCTGGGCCTGGGTCGTTACTGGCACTTCCTCAATGCCCTGTGCTGGCTGATCTGCGGCGCGTTCTACGCCGCGCTTCTATTCCTCTCGCCCCAGTGGCAGCGACTGATTCCGACCTCCTGGCAGGTGATCCCCGACGCGATCCGCGACATGGCGATGTACCTGACATTCCGCACGCCGCCCAGGGGAACGCCCTACGGCCCGAGCCCGTTCAACCCGCTCCAGCAGGTCACTTACTTCGGCGTGATCTTTGGGCTGGCGCCCATGATGATCCTCACCGGACTGGCGCAGTCGCCCTCGATCGCCGGACGGTTCCCCTGGTACGAGCGGCTCTTCGGCCACCGTCAGGCGGCGCGAAGCCTGCACTTTCTCGGCCTGGTCGCGTTCCTCGGGTTCCTGGTGATTCACCTGGTCATGGTGTTCTGGCACGGCTTCGCCCGCGAGATGAACGTCATGGTGCTGGGCAGCGAGAACGTCGGGACGTACTGGTGGGCCGGAGCGGCAATCGGTGTCGGGATCATCACGGCGATCATCCTGGTGCATGTCGCGGCGAACCTGGTGTCGGCGCACCACCGGCGCGCGACCCATCATGCGCTCTCGGCCGTCGTCGCCCCGATCCGCGAGGGTGTGCTTCATCATCTCAACTCGGTGCAGCACTATCCCGAGTCGTGGATGTCGGCGTACTTCCGCACCAACGGCTATCCGCCGATCTCGGCATATCCGCAGGCGAAGGGGGACGACGATACCTACGAGCGGCTGATGAACGGCGGCTTCGCCGATTACCGGCTTCGGGTCGACGGCCTGGTGGATCATCCGATGGAGCTGTCGCTCGAGGAGCTGCGAAAATTGCCGAGGCAGGAGCAGACGACGCTGCACCACTGCATTCAGGGCTGGACGTCGATCGGCCGGTGGGGCGGAGTTCGCGTGGCCGAGGTGCTGGAGCGGTGCGGGGTGCGTCCCGAGGCGCGCTATCTCGCGTTTTACTCGTTCGGGAAGCACGAGAAGACCGGCAAGCCGTACTACGAATGCGTGACCCTGGACCTGGCCAATCACCCACAGGCGCTGCTGGCGTACGAGCTCAACGGCGAACCGCTGCCGGTGCAGCATGGGGCGCCCCTGCGGCTCCGGCTGGAGACGAAGCTGGGATTCAAGATGGTCAAGTATCTGCACGCGATCGAGGTGATCGACGATTACGGCAAGGTCGGCGGCGGGCAGGGGGGCGTTCGCGAGGACGAGCAGCAGTTCGACATGGGAGCCGAGATATGAGTGAGGCACCGGCAAGGGCAGCCGGCCGGCTCCTGCCGATCGGCCATGTTCCCGACGCGGCGTGGGGCCCGATCGCGGTGGGCGCGGAGCTGCTGGCCGTGGGACTGGTGGGGCTGGCGGCCGGGCAGCCGTGGCTGTTCCCCAGCCTCGGGCCGACGGCGTTCCTGCACGCCGAGCGGCCCGATCACGTTTCGTCGCGGGCCTATAACACGGTCGTGGGGCATCTGGTGGGACTCGACGCAGGCGTCGCGGCCGTGCTGGGACTGGGTGCGACCGGGGCGCCGTCGGTCCTGGGTTCGAAGGAACTGGTGGGCATTCGAGTGGCCGCGGCGGTGATTGCCGCCGCGCTCGCGATGCTGGGCCTGTCCGTTCTGAAGGCGTCGCATCCCCCAGCGTCGGCCACCACGCTGCGGGTCGCGCTCGGCGGCTTCGAGCCGACCTGGCGGACCGTAGGGATCGTCGTCGCGGGAGTGGTTCTCGCGGCGACCATCGGCGAGAGCGTGCGTTTCCTCCGGCGCAGGGTGGTGCCGCAGCCCCCCAATTGATTCGATCGCACTGTGGATGCCGGCAGGCCAGAGCCCCTCCGAGTGGCATGCGCTGTGCGTGGAAAGAAAGCGGACACATCCAGATTGCGAGGGCCGACCCGCCCGACGACGGGACGGGCAATGAGTCGTTGTCGATGATCCGCCGGCCGGTCGGGACCTACCGGCTGACTCTCAATGAGCCGTCGGCGGCCGACCAGGCCGACTGCGGCGGCTCGCTGGAGGCGAGAGGAGACTTCTGCTAGATTATTGGAATCGCTCCCCGTCATCCGAGACGACCACCCAGCGGGTCCGTCGCCCCGGGTCGTGTTGCCAGCAATGCTCAGCCCCTCGCCGGCCGGAAGACGGCGCCCCAATCTCCGCAGTTCACAGCCGAAATCGAGATTCGAACATGCGATTGCTGCTCGTGGACGACAATCCGGACGACCGCCTGCTGGCGATCCGGGTGCTACGCCGCGAAATTCCGGACCTGGAGGTGGAGGAGGCTCGCGATCCGGAGGAGCTCCGCCGGGCACTCGATCGCGCCGGGTTCGACGCCGCCGTGACCGACTACCGGCTTCAATGGTCCGACGGGATCGCGGTGCTGGAGGCGCTGCGATCGCGGTATCCGGGGCTGCCGGTGGTGATGTTCACCAGCAGCGGGAGCGAGGAGGTCGCCGTCGAGGCGATGAAGGCCGGCATCGATGATTACGTCCTCAAGTCGCCTGGGCGGGTGTCGCGACTGCCGGCGGCCGTGATGGCGGCGGTGAACCGGAAGCGGGAACGCCGGCGGGTGGCGGACCTGGAGTCGCTGGTCAACCGGCTCAACGTGGGGGTCTACCGGATCGCGGCCGACGGCCGGCTGATCGAGGCGAACCCGGCGTTCCTGCGGCTGCTGGGTTACTCGGCGGTCGCGGAGGCCCGGCAGGCCAGGCCCGCCGCGCTGGCCGGCCCGCATCCCCGGCACGGCGACGGGCCGGCCGCCGCGCGCGAGGTGCGCATCGAGCGGCCGGACGAGGGCACGAGCTGGCTGCTGATGAGCGAGACCACGGCGTTCGTCGACGGCGAGACCGTGGTCGACGGTCTGGCCGAGGACATCACCGGGCGCAAGGCCGAGGAGGAAGCCCGGTTCCGGCTGGCCTCGATCGTCGAGTCCTCCGACGACGCCATCATCGGCAAGACGCTCGATGGTCGCATCGCGAGCTGGAACGCCGGCGCCGAGCGGATCTTTGGCTACTCGGCGGCCGAGGCGATCGGGCAGCACATCAACCTGCTGGTCCCGCCCGGTCAACGCGACGAGATCCCCAGCAATCTCGAGCGGATCCGCCGGGGCGAGGCGATCGGCCATTACGAGACGCGCCGGCGCCGCAAGGACGGGACCATCATCGACGTATCGCTATCCGTGTCGCCGATCCGCGATGACGAGGGACGGGTCATCGGCGCCTCGAAGATCGCCCGCGATGTGACCGAGCGCAAGCGAACCGAGCGCGAGCTCGCCCGGCTCAACCAGGAGCTGCAGGATCGGATCGGCGAGCTCCAGACCCTGCTCGCGATTCTGCCGGTGGGGGTCTGGATCGGCGATGCGGAATCCCGCCGCATTGTCGGCAACCGGGCGGCGAACGAGATGCTCGGCCTGCCGCCGGGGACGAACGTCTCGCCCTCACAGTCCGCGCCGGGCGATGAAAGACGGCCTGGATTCCGCTACTTCCGCGCGGGGAAGGAGATCCCAGCCGACGAGCTGCCGATGCGGCGGGCGATCGCGACCCGCTCGGTGATCAAGAACTTCGAGCAGGATGTGGTATTCGACGACGGGCGCGTCGTGACCCTCCAGGGCTCGGCGGCGCCCCTCTTTGACGAGCGGGGCGAGGTGCGGGGCGCGGTTGCCGCCTGTGCCGACGTCACCGAGCGCAAGCGCGCCGAGGAGGCGCTCCGGGCGGCCGACCGCCGCAAAAACGAGTTCCTGGCGATGCTCGGCCACGAGCTGCGCAACCCGCTCGGTCCGATCCGCAACGCCGTCCAGATCCTCGGCCTGATCGGCTCGCAGGAGCCCGACGCACGCACGGCACTTGCCATGATCGAGCGCCAGGTCACGCACATGGTCCGGCTGATCGATGACCTGCTCGACGTCTCGCGCATCGTCCGGGGGAAGATCCAGCTCCGCCGCGAGCGGTGCGACCTGGCCCGAATCACCCGCGAGGCGATCGCCGACAACCGCGCTGACCTCGAGGCCGCCGGGCTGACCCTCCGCGCCGAGCTCTCCGACGGGCCGATCTGGATGACGGGCGATCCGACGCGGATCAACCAGGTCCTGGGGAACATCCTGAACAACGCCCAGAAATTCACCGACCCCGGCGGACTGGTGACGATCCGGCTGGCCGTCGAGCCGGGCGGCGGCTTCGCCGAGATCAGCGTGAGCGACACCGGCATCGGGATCGATCCCGGGGACCTGTCGGTGGTGTTCGAGGCCTTCAGCCAGGCTGACAGCAGCCTGGACCGCACGCGGGGCGGTATGGGCATGGGC
>JAKAUH010000211.1 GCA_021818605.1 Planctomycetota bacterium | reverse complement strand
GCAGAGCCCCGAGGGGAGGATCTTCATCCGCTTCCACTTGCCGGCGACCAGCCTGTCGATCTGGCTGTAGGCGGGCGGCTCGGCCCAGACGAATCCACTGCGGTCGCCCATGACGGTGAGCGTGGTCGAGGCATAGTTCCCCTCGAACCGGGCCAGCACGGGCGCCTCGCCGCGACGGAGGGCGGTGATCACGCCCGAGCGACCCGCCGTGGCGACCTCGGTGTTGGCGCTCTCGAGGAACACCTCGCGGGTCACGTCGCGAACCTCGCCGCTGGAATAGGTCGCCAGCACGCGAAGCTGCTGCCGAGCGCCGATCCGTTGGACCACTGGGTTGATCGGCGCGACCTCGATCTTTTTCACCCGGGGCGTGGTCAGGTCGAGCCGGGCGCCGTCGGCGATCCACGCGCGGATGATCTCGTAATAGGGCTCGCCCGGCTGGATCAGGGCGCCGCCGACGTGAGGCGCCGCGCCGGTCGGCTTGAGCAGCATCAGGCTGTCATCCGGCGAGGCGACATTGACCCGACGCGAGGCGTGGTCATCGGTCAGGGCCCGGATGTCGAAGAGCGGGTCATAGCCGCGGAGCGACAGCTTGAACCCGGCCTTGCCCTGGGCGGAGCCGTGGCAGGTCCCGGCGTTGCAGCCCAGGCGCGAGAGCACCGGCGCGACGTCGTGGACGAAGTCCACCTTCGGCGACGAGTTGACTCCCAGCACGGTCACGGGCACCTCGACCGATTTGCCCGCCAGGCGGAGGGTCAATTTCGCCTTTCCGTCGGTACTGGGCCGGACCAGGCCCGACCGCGAGACCTCGACGACCGGCGACGACAGCGACCAGTCGACCATCCGGGTGGTGTCCACCGCCTCGCCCGAGGCCAGCCGGCCGGTGACCAGAAGCTGCACGTAGGCGAATCGGTTGGTCAGCCGAACCTCCTTCGGCTGGACCTCCAGCGACGCGAGCGACGCCCCGTTGGGCAGCGTCTCCGACTGGACGGCTTCCTCTAGCCTGGGTGCGACGTGCGGCGCGCCGGCATTCTGGGCCGACGAGACGGTCCGCACCGAGACCGGGGCGAACTCCTTGATGGTCTTGCCATTCTCGGGGTTGATCAGCCGGATCATCCCGTCGGCGCCGGCGGCCGCGAGGACCTTGCCATCGGGCCGGAACGCGACGGTGTAGATCCCGCCCTGCGGCACCTTCACGCGGGCGATCTCACGCACGCCGTCCTTGTGATATTTCTCCAGCGCGGCGACCTCGGCGGGCGACCGGGCGGTCACGACCTTCTGGTTGATCGCCTTGAGGTTGTCGGGATAGCTGGTGTCGAACTCATACCCGTAGATCGCGACCTCGCCGGCGCCGTCGAGGCTGCCCGCGGCGGCGATCCGCTTGCCGTCGGCGCTGACCGCCACGCTGGTGACGCGCCCGGCCACCGGCGGGAATTCGCGGATCAGGTTCGAGTCGTCGCCGATGACCCGCACCGTCTGGCGGAAGACGCGATAGAGCTTCGGCTCGCCGTCGGAGCCGCCCACGACGATCTCGTCGCGCTTCGGGTGCCGCGCCACGGCGCCCAGGCCCCCCTTGAGCGCGCCGGGGGTGATCGACGTGATGTTGTCGACGAACCGCTGGGTGGCGACCTCGGTCAGCTTGGCCGTCATGTCGCGGCCGACCGAGATCAGGTCTTTGCCGTCGGCCGAGAACACGGTGTCCAGCGCCCAGTCGCTGTGCGAGCCCATGAACAGCACCTGCTCGCCGGTCTTCGCGTCGATGGCCCGCACGGTGTTATCAGCGCAGCCGAAGGCGATCTTCGTGCCGTCGGGCGACCAGCTCGCGCCGTAGACCGTGTCATACGTCACGGCGACCGACATGACGAGCTTCCGCCTGGCGACGTCCCAGACCTGGACCTCGCCCATCCGGGCGGGTCGGCCGCCGGCGACCGCCAGCCGCTTGCCGTCGGGCGAGAAGGCGAGCGACTCGATCCGCTGCGCCAGGCCGATCAGCCGGGCGATGGGCTGCGAGCCGTCGGCCTTCCACAGCAGCACCTCGTGGAACCCCGCGACGGCCAGCAGCGATCCATCCGGCGAGAACGCGACGGCCGGGATCACCGGCAGCCGGCTGTATTCGGGGGGATGCTCGAGGTCATACCGCGCCCGGGCGTTCTGCGGCGTGTCATCCCTGGCGCCCTGCGCGATCCAGCGGGTGATGAGGTCGATCTCGGCCGCGGACAGCGCGGGCTTGTCCTGCGGCATCTCGGCCTTGCCGCTCTGCGGGGTGATCCTGTCGATCAGGTAGCTCTGATCCGGCTTGCCGGGCACGATGGCCGCCTGATCGCTCTCACCTCCCTTGATCAGCCGGTCGAAGGCCGTCATCACATAAGCGCCGCCGGCCTTGGCCGGCTGGTGACAGCCCTGACACTGCGCCTGGAGGATCGGGCGAACCTGCCGGTCATAGCTGACCTTCGGCCCGGCCGCGACGGCCGCAGCTGTGGCTCCCTTTTTGGCTCCGTCCTTCGCCCGGCCCTTCGCCTTGTCGTCGGCGGCAAAGGCCGCCGTCGCAATCGAAAGGATCACCGGAATCGCAAGCGACCCCACCGTTCGGCGCCAATTTGCCCTGATCGTCACCATCTGGGTTGCTCCTCGCTCGCTCGCGACCCGCGGAATCGCCGGTCTCGCACCCGGCCCGCGGCGGATCTATCGCCATGCCCTCGCCTCGCCCGGCGAGGAACCCGGTGTCGTCTGGTCTGGTCTGGTCTGGTCTCGGCTGGGTGGTTCTGTTCGGTCCTGCTCGACCTGTCGGATTCGATTCGATCTCGGTGGGATACGTTGGCGGGGCGCCTGGCCCCGGGCAGGGTCAGCTTTCTTGGCTGCTCACGGACGCATCACGACTCCCGGCCGGCAAGCCTCGACTTCGTTGCATGGATCCCAACGATTCGCACACCCATGCACCAATGGCAACGGCGCGATCG
This sequence comes from Planctomycetota bacterium, assembly GCA_021818605.1. GTDB lineage: Bacteria > Planctomycetota > Planctomycetia > Isosphaerales > Isosphaeraceae > JAKAUH01. The sequence continues at coordinate 1,910 of JAKAUH010000211.1, read as the reverse complement.
CGTGCCCGTCCGTCAAATCTTAACGGAAACCGCCCGTGGAATACCAGCGTGACAATTGTTTAACGAGCGGGATTTGCCGGAACGGGCGGGCGTGAGGGCGGGGGGTGGCGTTGAAGAGGTGGTGGGCGGTTGGCGGTGGCGTGCTGCCTAGTCGGACGGCCCCAGCAGCTCGTCCCAGGTCGCGACATCGAGAAGGCGATCGATGAGAGCCCAGAGGCGATTGAGACCCTTCACGCCCTTGATCTGGGCGATGGCCTGCTCGGGAGGCGGCCCGAATTTCTTGCTGCCGAGGCGGATGAGTGCCTGCCGGACCCCCTCGACTCGGCCCCTGGCGAAACCCTCGGCGATGCCCTTCTTGAGGATGGCCTGATAGACCGACGACTCCTCGATCCCGCGAATTCCGAGCACCATGGCTGAGACTCCTCGAAGGACCTTCTCGATTTCCGGATCGGCGTAACGCAGCCCCTTCAACGTCGCCGTCGAGCCCCACAGGTCACGCACCTGCTCGGGCGTCGCCTCCCGTTTGAGACGCTTGGCGACGGCCACCAGGACCTCGGGCACCCGGTTTCGCTTGACCCGTGCAATCGGCGCCAGCGGCAGGATTGTCAGCCCGGACGCCAGGATCCGCTCAACCGGCTGCTCCCAGATCCTGATGACATTGTAGCGGAACTGGTTGTAGATCTCACCACCGGGATGCCGTTGTTCCAGCTCGCCACTCAACCCGCGGCGGTCGGCGTCCCGCTTGAGCAGCACCACGGTCGTGCGGACCGGCATCCGGTGCCGATAGCGTAGCAGGGCGCTGTAGACGTGCAGCCGCTCGTCGAGCAATTTGTCCCGGGTCGCCTGGATCTCGATGATACACCTGATCTACGATGCGGGATGGCTCACCGCGGTGGTAGGCGAGCGGACCGACGAAATGAATACCATCATAGCGACGATCGAAAGCGGTCTGTCAGACTATGATTTCAGTATTCCTGTGGCGCCTGCAAGCCTTGTGCCCCGGAGTTGACTGAATCCTCACTCGTCAGGGAGTATGCGAGGAACCCTCACAGGGTGAAAGGCTTTTTCCAGGCGATGGGAGGGGAGCGCAGCCTCGACATGCTGCGGATGGCCTGGCGAATCATTCAGGGCATGGAGATCAAGGAGTTTCACATCGACCATCGCCGAAAGGAGTCCTTCGAGATGACCGTGGTACTCGAATCTCCCTACGGTGAGGACGACCCTCCTTATCATTCCACGAACGCCCGCGACCTCTCGCTCTTCCGGCACATCGTCACTCTCGAGGTCAGCGGGCGTCCCGTCTTCGACGGGTTCTACGCGTTACAACTCAAGGAATCGAAGGATACCACCCAGTAATGCTCCTTGCGGTGCGTGCATCGAGTAGGCGTCGCTCTCGCGCACGGCGACGAGATCGCGGGATTAGCGCTCGTGGGATTTGGTGGGCTCCGATGCCGCCCCGGTCGGATGCCCTTTCACGCGAGGTGGACCCCTGAGCGAGGTCGGCCATCGCCTCGCCGCGTTAGCGGCCCAGTGCTGGAACCATCGTCGCTAACCGTCAGAGGCCGTGTCGAGCACCGGCGGATTGGTTTCCACAATCCTCGCAGCGATAACGGTTAACGCTGTCAACGATCGGCTCGGCAAGATTGCCGCACCGGCGACAAGTCAGGGCAAGATCATGTTTCGCCCAGCTCGAGCGCATTGCGGTTGCGTGGCGCACGGGCGAGAGACGGAGGTTCGAGTCGGTCCCTGACGCCCACGAAGTGGGCGTCAGGACGTAGCCGGGGGGCGTCAGCCCTCGCTGTACTACACAAGTCATAAACCTCTTCATGCCAATGGTTTATGTCGCAAGTACCTGCAATCACGATATAGCGCACAACTCCTTTGAGACGCTTGAGTTGCGGCAAAAACCT
>JAKAUH010000652.1 GCA_021818605.1 Planctomycetota bacterium | reverse complement strand
CGCGGACGCCATGGCCAGGCGGGCCTCGGCTAGTGCCCAGGTCGCGATGGCGTTCCAGGTTAACAAGAAGGATTACGCGGTCCCGCCCACGCCGCTGCCAATCAAGGTCGTACCCGCGAAGTGAAGCGACTCCAGGAAGCCCGAACAAAGTGGTGACAGGCACCTCGAAGACTCGGAGCCCGTCCCTATTCCTGTTCGGGCCTGTAAGGCTTGGCCGGACTGCTGCTGCGTCCGCCCCGGGAGATTCGAGCGATGCCCAGCCCCGTGATTCATCGGCTCGCGATCGTGCTGATCGCCGTCCTTGCCATCGGTCCCGCGCGTTCCTCGCGAGGAGACGATCCAAAGTCGAAGGTTTCCGGGAAATCCGAGAAGGCCGCCGTGGCCAGGGATCAACCGAAGTCGAAGGATCAACCGAAGTCGAAGGATCAACCGAAGTCGAAGGATCAACCGGTCACTGCGGCCAGGGGCCAGGAGAAGCCAAAGACGCCCCAGGCGACTGCGTCAATAAAGAAGTCCGCGCCCGGCGGCGATCCGGCGAAGATCAGTTTCATCCGCGACGTCGCGCCGATTCTGGTCGAGAACTGCATCGCCTGTCACAACCCGCGCAAGGCCGAGAGCAAGTACGTGATGACCAACTTCGCGCAGCTCGCGAAGGGGGGCCAGCAGGGCGAGGGGATGACGCTGGTCTCCGGCAAGCCCGACGAGAGCTATCTCGTCGAGCTGATCCGGTCCGACGGCCAGCCGCGGATGCCCTACAAGCAGGACCCGCTCGCCACTGAGAAGATCGCCACCATCGAGCGCTGGGTCACCCAGGGGGCGAAGTATGACGGCGGCTCGCCGACCGAGGACTGGACGATCCTGCTGCGCAAGACCCAGAACGTCGCCGCGCCGTCGGTTTATCCCGCCGCGGTGCCCATCACCGCGCTCGAGTTCACGCCCGACGGGGCGGCGATCGCGGCATCGGGCTATCACGAAATCACATACTGGAAGACGACCGATGGCTCTCTGGTGCGGCGCCTGGGCGGGCTGGCCGAGCGGACCTATGATATTGCCTACAGCCCCGACGGTAAGTGGATCGCCACCGCCAGCGGCGATCCGGGGATCTTCGGCATCGTGCGGCTCTGGTCGGCCGAGTCGGGCAACAACGCGAAACCGGTCCGCGAGCTGATCGAGACTCAGGACGTCGAGTTCTCCGTCGCCTTCAGCCCCGACAGCAAGCGGCTGGCCGCGGCCGGCGCCGACCGCTCGATCCGGATCTTTGAGGTCGCCACCGGCAAGCAAGCTTTCCAGGTCGAGGACCACGCCGACTGGATCTTCGCCGTCGCCTTCAGCCCCGACGGCAAGCGGCTCGCCAGCGCCAGCCGCGACAAGACATGCAAGGTCTTCGACGTCGAGAAGAAGGAGTCCCTGGTCACATTCCCAGGCCACGCGCAGCCGGTCTACACGATCGCGTTTTCGCCGGACGGCAAGTCCGTCGCCAGCGGCGGCGAGGACAATCGGATCCGCGTGTGGAACCCTGACGCTGACGGCAAGCAGATCCGCCAGGTCACCGGCTTCGGCGGCCCTGTGTTTCGGTTGCGATTCTCGCCCAACGGCCAGTTCCTCGCCGCCGCGAGTGGCGACAAGGCCGTGCACATCTTCAAGGCCAGCGGCTCCTCAGTGCGGAAGCTTCAGGGCCACCAGGACTGGATCTACTCGCTGGCCATCTCTCGCGATAGCAAGACCATCGCCGCCGGGAGCTGGGATGGCGACGTCCGCTTGTGGAACCTCGCCGACGGCAAGCCGATCCGCAGTTTCCTCGCCGCACCCGGCTTCAAGCCGGCCGCCGCCCGCTCCGCCGCCCGCTGATTCGCGCCCTTGATGCCTCGAGCCATCGCCGTATCCCTCGGGAAGGCGGTCGATCGCGCCGAGTTTGCCGATGGCGTAGAATCTGGCGAAGCTGCGCGAAATCGGCAAACTCGATTCGATTCAAGGTCCAGGTTCGACCGATAGAATCCCCAGATTCGGAACGGGGTGTTCGGGGACGCGAGTCGGGAGGGGCCGGGGCCGTTCGACAGGCATCGGCATCGAGGACGGCGGAGGAAGGGACCATCATGGCAAGACGCCGAGCCTGGGGTATGGCGGTCGTGACGGCCCTCGCGGTGGTGGCGAGCTTCGCGCAACCTGTGAGGGCGCAGGCACCGGTGATCGAGCAGTCGGGCCTGCTGCCGACGGGGACACTACCCACGCCGGGGGGGGCGAACTCGATGCTCGGTCCGATGCCGGGCGGTGGTGCGAACCTGGGGATTCAACCCGGCCGCGATGAGATGCTTTTCGGCGGTCGGGTGGGTCCCGCGGCTCCCCGGGTGCCGACCTCGATCACGATGCCCGGCGGGACCTACCAGGGGCCGCAGCGGATGGTCCGCGTCACCGCGCCGCAGCCGGTGCCCGTACCGCAGCCGCTGTTCTACGGGACCCTCGAGGTCGACGAGCGACCCGAGGACATGGGACCTCCCAACGGCCTGACTCTCGACCAGGCTATCGAGATCTACATCCACCAGAATCTGAATCTTCGTGCACTGGCCCTGGAGTTGCCACAGGCGCGGGCGGATGTCGTCACGGCCGGGTTGCGTGCCAATCCGATCCTCTACGCTGATAGCCAGCTCGTGCCGTATGGAACTTACAACAGGCAGCGGCCGGGCGGACCCACGCAGTATGACCTGAACATCTCGCACCCGATCGACTACTCGCACAAGCGGCTGGCCCGGATGACCTATGCCGAGCGTGCGCTGATGGTGATGGAGCATCAGTACCAGGACGCGGTCCGTCGCGGGCTGGACAGCCTGTACACGGCGTATGTAGATGTTCTGGCGGCGAGGCGGACGGTGCAATACGCGAGGAACTTTGCTGAGGGGACTGGTGCCTATCTCCGTGCCACCACAACACTGAAGCGCCGCAACACGCTGAGCAGCGCCGACGTCGAGCAGGCGCAGGCCGAGAGTGGCATCGCGGCGGTCAGCCTGCTCGACGCCGAGGAATCGCTGCGCAAGGCGAAGCGAAACCTGGCGGTCCTTTTGAACCTGCCGCCGGCTGCCGCCGATCGTCTCGAGCTGCGTGGGTCGCTCGAGGACCTGGCGCCGCCGCTGCCGCCGGAGGAGGAACTCGTTCGCTTTGCGCTCCAGGTTCGTCCGGATGTGGTCTCCTACCGCCTGGGCCTCAGCGCGGCGGAGGCGGCGTACGAATTGGCCAGGGCCAATCGGTTCGCGGATGCGTACCTGCTCTATCAGCCGTTCACGTTTCAGAACGACGCGCCGTACGGCACCAAGAGCGCGACCTCATGGGCGTTGGGCATCACGGTGCCGCTGCCGATCTACAACCGCAACCAGGGGAATATCCAGCGGGCGTTGATCAACATCACCCAGTCGCATGTGCAACTGGAGGATCGGGAGCGGACGGCCCAGAACGAGGTTCACCAGGCGCTGGCCGAGTACCTGATCAGCGGGCGGATCGCCACCGACATTCGCAATCGTGTCCTTCCGCCGCTGAAACGGGCCATCGCCCAGCGCGAGCGGCTGCACCGGGAGGGTGAAACCGACGTGTTCGGCTACCTCAATCAGAAGCGGAACTTCAATGAAAAAGCCAAGGCGTACCTCGACAGCATCGTGCGTCGTCGCAAGGCAATGCTGATGTTGAACACGGCTGTCGGCCAGCGCATTCTGCCCTGAGGTTCGGGCGTCGCTGCGCGAGGCATGCGACCCGGCGGGCGTGCCAGCCAGGGGGCCGGGCGAATGCCCCGGCCCCCCGGATGACTGTCAACTGTGCCCGAGCGCCCGCGCGGGGGAGGGGTCGATCGGAGGTTGCACTCGGTCGATCTGCTCCGCTTCCCCAGCATCGATCGGGGAAGGCTCCGCGACCGTGGTGCAGGGTGGGCATCGCCCACCGAGGCAACGATCAACCGGAGAGCGATGCCCACCCTGCACCATTCGACCGCGCCCTTCCGAGGCCGGCTCTCAGTTGATCAGGCTGTTCACGACGCGGGCCAGCTCCGAGCCAGTCTCGGTGAGGCTGTAGAAGTTATTCTTGCCCTGCCGGCGCGGGGCGATGATCCCGCCGTGCCGAAGCAGGGCGAGGTGGTGGCTGACCGCGGGCTGGCTCTGGCTGAGCTGCGCACAGAGGGCGCCGACGTGGCGCTCACCCTCGGCCAGGATCAGGATCACTTGGAGGCGGGTCGGGTCGCTCACGTGCTTGAGCAGGATGGAGGCGCGCCGCGCCTTGTGATACCGCTGCTCGGCTCCACGGTACGCCTTGGGACGCGGGGCGACCGTCTTGATCGCCGGCGCGCTCTTCACGCTGGACTTCGTTGCTGCTGCCATCGGATGCATCTCCTCGCCATAAGAATTCCAAATGGGATAACCTGATCGAACGTCCGCGCTTGGTTCGGTGTTGCCGTCGCAGGCCGGGAGTCCTCTCGTGCATCCGTCATTGCGCGGCCTGCTACCCAGGGCAGACCCTACACCGTGCCGGCCAGGGACGTCGGGCGAAGCCGGTTCACTCGGACGATCATTACAACCGGATCGCTCGCCCGGTTCGCAGCCCTGCGGCACCCGGTCCAACGGCTCCGTCACCATCTTGCGCGAACCTATCTCAAAGTGGGTGCTTATCGACATCTTAAACTTCTTCCATCCACTGTCAACGGTAATCTGCAAAATTCATCTTGCTTTGATTCGTCTCATTTGTTCGATCCGGTCTGAGTCAACTCCGCCCCTCGATCACCCTTGCGGGCAATCTCGTCACAAAGGCAGTCAGAGCCGTGCCTTGTAGCCGTGCCCCTGGTCCTGATCACCAATTAGGTTCACTTGCGCTCACTTGCCGCCGCCGGAATCAA